>VYEH01000368.1:34483-43003 GCA_009843005.1 Pseudomonadota bacterium
TTCTTCCCTGAGGCTGTATCGATCGGGCTCGTACTCCTCTTCATCGTCGACCATCACGTCGATCAGGTACATGAGCACGTCAAGAACGGTTTCTTTCATGGGGTCCTCTTTGACAGGCGGGAATAACGTCCGCCCGGCAGGGCTTCGACCAGCCCCTCCATTTCCAGGAGCAGGAGCATGGATGAAAGCTCTGCCGCCGTCAATCCGGTCCGCCGGGCCAGATCGGATATTCCGCAAGGGTCAAAACCGAGCGCCGCCAGCAGTTCCGCGTAACCCGGCTGGCCTTCGAACGGCGCAGTCTCCTCCGGCGCTTCGGCCGGGTCGCCGGCCGGCGGCGCGGCGGGTTGCATGGCGAGTTCGAGCAATGGCGGCAGTTCGATGAGCACGTCCGCGGCCTCCTCCACGAGCTTGGCGCCGTCCCGGATCAGGCGGTGACATCCCTTTGCCATCGGGTTGTGGATGGAACCGGGAATTGCGAAAACCTCCCGCCCATTGTTTCCAGCCAGGCGCGCGGTGATGAGCGAGCCGCTGCGCCGCGCCGCTTCCACCACGAGGGTTCCCGCGCTCATCCCGGCGATGATACGGTTTCTCTGCGGAAAGTGGGCAGCCAGCGGCGGCGTTCCCGGCGGATACTCCGAAACGATCAGCCCCTTGGCAATGATTTCCGCCGCCAGGCGCGCGTGGGACCTGGGGAACAACACGTCGGGACCCGATCCCAGCACGGCCACCGTGCTGCCGCACCCCTGCAGACCGCCGCGGTGGCTGGCGCCGTCGATCCCCGTGGCCAGTCCGCTGACGATGGTCAGGCCGCGTTCGCTGAGATACCGGGCGAATCGCTGCGCCGTTTCGCGGCCGTTGGCGGTGGGCTTGCGACTGCCGACCATCGCAAGCTGAGGACCGTTCAGGAGGTCGCTGCGCGTTCCCTCGATCCATAGCGCCAGCGGAGGGTCCGGCAGCTCCTTCAACATGGCGGGATAGTCGGAGGAATCTCTCGTGATCAACCCACGGCCGGGGCGATCGAGCCAATCCCGCCACTGGTCCATGCGCTGCCGGTCCGGGTCCCTGAGACGCTCCGCCTGGCGCCTGGAGAGTCCCGCCGCCAACAGTTCGGAGCGCTGCAAGTCGACGACCTCCGCTACCGAAGCATGCCGATCGATCAGTGCCGGGAGCCGCTGCGATAAAGGGGGCGTGGCGGACTGGAGCAGCGTAAGCCAGGCGTCGAGTTTCATCATTTTTCGTACTGCTATAATCGGTCGTCGCAGATCGCGGAACGATTCCGGGGTCGCGCCGGTCTATAGACTACTACTCTCAAACTGTCCGCGCGTCGACCAAAACCGGCGGTTTTGTACGGAAACTCCGGTGCTCTTGCGGAAACCAGGACAACAGAGATGGCACAGTTACCCATCCTTCACTATCCGGACCCCCGGCTGCGGATTCAGGCCAAGCCGGTCACCGAAGTCGACGCGCGTATCCGCACCCTCGTGGCGGACATGCTGGAGACCATGTACGAAGCCTCCGGTATCGGGCTGGCGGCAACCCAGGTGAACGTTCACGAACGCGTCCTTGTGGTGGATATCTCCGAGGAACGGAACCAGCCGCTCTGCCTGATCAATCCGCGCATCCTGCACTCCGAAGGCGGGGTCAGCTACGAGGAGGGTTGCCTCTCAGTGCCGGATGTATTCGAGTCTGTCAGCCGCGCCGAGTCGATCCGCGTCGCGGCGCTCGACGAGAAGGGCGAATCCATTGAAATGGATGCTGAAGGATTGCTCGCCATCTGCATTCAACACGAGATGGATCACCTGGAAGGGAAGCTGTTCGTTGACTACCTGTCGGCACTGAAACGCACTCGGCTGAAAACGAAATTCCGCAAGAAGGCCAGGCGCGATCCCGATTCCCGTGACGCCGGACGGTCCAGGATTTCGGCGCCTGTCATCTGACTCGCCCGCATCCACGGGCTACTGAGGCCATGCCGCGAATCGCCTTTGCGGGAACGCCGGATTTCGCCGTGTCCTGCCTGCGCTTGCTGCTCGCGAGCGGTTGGGAGATTTCACTGGTGCTGACCCAACCAGACCGCCCATCGGGGCGAGGCCGTCGCGTGACCCGAAGCCCGGTCAGGCGCGAGGCCCTGGAGCATGGGCTCAATATCCGTCAGCCGCTTCGCCTGGACGGCGGTGCGGTTCCGGAAGACTGGGGCGGCGCCCCGGACCTGTTGGTGGTGGCCGCTTACGGCCTGCTCATCCCGCCCTGGCTGCTCGATTGGCCCCGGGTCGGCGCCGTGAACGTTCACGCCTCACTGCTGCCGCGGTGGAGGGGCGCCGCTCCCATCCAGTACGCAATCCTGGCGGGCGATACCGAAACCGGAACCAGCATCATGAAGATGGATGCCGGACTCGATACGGGTCCGGTGTATCGTCGGCGAAAGCTCGCCATCGAAGCCGGTGAAACAGCGGGAATGCTGCATGACCGGCTCGCCCGGTGCGGCGCGGAACTGTTGGTGGAAACGCTGCCCGGCATTTTGAACGGCGCCCTGAAGGCCGAGCCGCAGAACGATGCCCTGGCGACCCATGCGCCGAGAATCGCCAAGTCCGACGGTGTCCTGGACTGGGCCGCTTCGGCTGTCGAACTGGAACGCCGGGTACGCGCCTTCAACCCCTGGCCGGTGGCCGAGACCAGGATCAGAAACGGCGAGCGGGTGCGGATCTGGGAGGCTGTCGCCCTGGAGAGCCGCCCGCAGGAACGACCGGGGTCAGTGATCCGCACCGGCGCCGATGGTATCGATGTGGCCACGAAGGCCGGAATTCTGCGGGTCCGGAGCTTGCAAAGGCCCGGGGGACGCGTGATGAGCGCAGCCGACTATCTCAACGCGCACCCCCTCGAGGGTGAGACGTTTGGCGGCTGAAGGGAGGAAAACGCCGCGGGAGGCGCCCGGATCCGGCGTTCGGGCCCTTGCAGCGAAAATCAACGCCCGGGTTGTGGCGGAGGGGTCGTCGCTGGAGGCGGCGTTTGCGGCCTTTCCACCCCCGCCGGAGCGGGATGTCGGCCTGTTGCGGGAGCTCTGCTACGGATCGCTGCGCTGGCACCACCGGTTGACCCATCAGGTCAAGCGGCTGCTGAGACGGCCGCGGTATCCCGTGGACCCGCCGTTGGCGTCGCTGATGCGTATCGGCCTGTACCAGCTACAGTGGTTGCGGATTCCCGACCATGCCGCCGTGGCGGCGACGGTGAGCGCTGCGGAAACTATCGGCGCCAAGCGCGCGAAGGGATTCGTCAACGCCGTGCTGCGGCGCTTCCTGCGCGAGCGGGAAAGTCTGACGGACCGCCTTAGCGGTATCCCCGAAGCCGAAGCCAGCCACCCGGACTGGATGGTGGGTCGACTCCGGGCCGATTGGCCGCACGACTGGGAGCGGGTGGTCGAGCAGAACAATCGTCCGCCACCCATGTGGCTGCGAGTCAACGCGCGCCGCACGACCCGCGCCGCCTATCTGGACACGCTGGAAGCTCAGGGCATTGCCGCGCAGCCTGCGGAGTCCTCGTCCAGCGCAGTTTTGCTGGCCCGGCCCAGGCCCAGGGACACGCTGCCCGGGTTCGCCGAAGGCCTGGTATCGGTGCACGACGCCGGCGCGCAACTGGCGGCACGGTGGCTGGCCCCTGAACCCGGCCAGCGTGTGCTGGATGCGTGCGCGGCGCCGGGCGGAAAGTGCGCGCACCTGCTTGAGAGTTGCCCCGGTCTGGGCGAAATGGTGGCGCTGGATCTGGACCGGGACCGCCTGGCCGTCGCGGCTGGCGAACTGGAACGCCTGGGGCTCTCGGCATCGCTCATCTGCGGCGATGCGGCATCGCCCCGGGAGTGGTGGGATGGCAGCCCGTTCCATCGGATTCTGCTGGACGCGCCCTGCAGCGCGCTGGGCGTGATTCGCCGTCACCCGGACATCAAGGTGCTGCGTCGTCCGGCCGACATCGCGCAGGCGGCGGCGAAGCAGCGCATGCTGCTGGAAGCGCTCTGGCCGCTGCTGGCTCCCGGCGGACGGTTGCTCTACGTCACCTGCACCGTGATCCACGAGGAGAATCGGGATCAGATACGCAATTTCCTCGAAGCTACACCGTCGGCCCGAAGCGACGGCGCCGGATCTCCCTCAAGTCGGCAGATCCTGCCCGGGGAGACTAATATGGATGGGTTCTATTATGCTTGCATCCGAAAGGCGGGATAGGGTGATCGCGGTTTGGTCTGGCTAGGCGGGAAAACCGGTGCGGTTCTTGCGGTCTGAAATTCGCGGCTGGTGCGGGTGCGCTGCCGTTCTGGCGGCGTTGTCGCTGACGCCGTGCCGGCCGGGCGCCGCACAGGAGGACCCCGGCAGATTCGACGTTCGCACCGCGGGCGTCACGTTGACCTCCGGGGTCTACTATCTTGACGCGTGGGTGGAGTACCGGCTTTCCACGGATGCCCGGGATGCCCTGGACGCAGGCGTACCGCTCACGTTCGACCTGGACGTGGAATTCATAGACCCCAGGTGGTACTGGACGGACGAGACGGTCGGCAGGCTTACCCAGAGCTACCAACTGCAATTCCACGCGCTGAGCGAGCGCTATATCGTGCTCAATCTCAATAGCGAGGAACAGAATACCTTCGCGACCCTTTTCTCCGCCCTGAATTTCCTTGGGCGCATCGGCGAACTGCCGCTGATCGACGCCGCGTTGCTGAATCCGAACAATGTCTACGACATCCGGATTCGTACGCTACTTCGCGTGGAAGCGGTACCCGATCCATGGGGCTTCCTCGCCTTCTGGCGGCGGGACTGGTCACTCAGGAGCGAGTGGTACAGATGGCGCATGCAAGACTGAGGCCGATAGCCATCATCATGGCTCTCTCCGCCGGTGCCGTCATCTGGCTGGCGGGTCTCATCTGGTTTGCTCAGGTCGCTCAAAACTCCGCCGCGCTGGCCCGGTTACAGAACGGTATCCTGCTCATCGGCGTCGCGGTGATCTGCGTGCTGTCGCTGGTTATCATCGGCAACGTCCTGCGGCTCGTGCGCGAACTTCGGGCCCAGGTGCCCGGGGCGCGGTTGACGGCCCGGATGGTGGCGCTACTGGTCGTACTGACGGTCGTCCCGTTGCTCGTGGTCTATACCTTCTCGCTGCAATTCATCAACCGGGGGATCGACAGCTGGTTCAGCCTGGAGTTGGAGGAGGGACTGGAGGCTTCGCTTGAGCTGAGCCGCAGCGCGCTGGACGTGCAGATGCGGGAGAACCTGGTCGAGGCGCGGCGGATCGCACTGGAGTTGGCGGGCAGCGACAGCGCCGACCTTGTCGGCGAACTCGGCGATCTCCGGCGTGGCAGCACCGCGGTGGAACTGACGGTTTTCAGCACGGCCGACGACCGCATACTGGCCACCAGCTCCGAGGCTCCGTCTCTGGCCGTTCCCCGGTTCCCGGGAGCGGAACTGGTCTTCCAGCTTCGCCAGGGCGGATCCTACGTGAACCTGGAGCCGCGCACGGACGGCGGCGTAGAGATCCTGGCCGCCGTCAACGTCATCGCCGGCGACCCGCGAGGCGAACGCGAAGTCCTGCTTGCCAGGTTCGCAGTGGAGCCCCAACTGGGCGAACTGGTTGAGCGCGCGGAGGCCAGCTACGAGCAGTACGCGGAATTGTCGTTCCTGAGGACGCCGCTGAAGACGAGCCTCACGCTGACGCTGAGCGTTGTCCTGCTGACCGGACTGCTGGTCGCGCTGTACGGCGCCTTCTTTTCGGCCCGGCGGCTTGTGGGCCCGATCCAGCAACTGATGACGGCGACAGGGGACGTGGCGCGAGGCAAATTCGATACTCAATTGCCCACCGCTGCGGGAGACGAGATCGGATTCCTGGTCAACGCCTTCAACGACATGACCCGGCGCCTGGCGAGGGCCGATACCAGGACCAGGGAGAGTCAACAACAGTTGGAGAGTGAGCGCGGAAAACTGGAAGCCATACTCGGCCGCCTGTCGACTGGCGTTATCGCGCTGGAATCAGACCTCCGTATCCGCACGGCCAACCGGGCCGCGAGCGCCATTCTCGGTGTCGACCTCGAGCGGAGCCAAGGCGAAGAACTCGTGGATATCGCGACGAATCGGCCGCGATTGGCGCCGTTCCTGTCGGTGCTGCAACGCCATCTGGACCGTGGCGACACCGATTGGCGCGAGCAGATCGAATTCCTCCGGGAGGACAGTCGGCGCGTACTGGTGTGCGCCTGTGCCGTGTTGCCCCCGGAGCGCGGCGACCCGGGCGGCTTCGTGGTTGTTTTCGATGACATCACGGCGCTGCTGAGGGCTCAACGCGATGCCGCCTGGGGCGAAATCGCCCGGCGCCTGGCCCACGAGATCAAGAATCCCCTGACTCCGATCCAGCTTTCGGCGGAGCGATTGCGGCACCGTTATCTGCCTTCCAGTACCGTCGACCCGGAACTGCTCGACCGCTCGACATACGTCATCATCCAGCAGGTCGAAGCGCTGAAGGACATGGTCAATGCGTTCAGCGAGTACGCGCGCATGCCGGCGATGGACATGACGCAATTCGACCTCAACGATCTGATATCGGAGGTCGCCGAACTCTACCATCACCGGCAGTCGCCGCTGGATTTGCAGCTCGAGCTGGGCGACCTGCCGGATGTAACCGCCGATGCGGGAAGGCTCAGGCAGGTGCTCCACAACCTGATCCGGAATGCCCAGGAAGCCATGGAACAGAACAGCCGTCCACGGTTGCGGATTTCCACCTGGCGAGTCCGGCACGAGCACAGGGACATGGTGGAGATCCGGATTGCCGATAACGGTCCGGGATTTCCGGCCGATATCGCCGCGGAGGCTTTCGATCCCTACGTCACCAGCAAGCCCAGGGGCAGCGGGCTTGGCCTGGCTATCGTCAAGAAACTGGTGGACGAGCATGGCGGGCGCATTCGGGCGCGAAACCGGCGACGCCGGGGGGCGGAGATCGTTATACTGTTGCCCATCACCGCGGAAGTCGGTGCTGAAATTTCCTGGGGGACGGGCCGGCAAGACAAGAGGAGGGAGTTCGCGTGAAGGATGCGCGGATCCTGGTCGTAGACGACGAAGCCAACATCAGGATGCTCCTGGAGGAGATTCTGAGCGAAGAGGGTTACGACGTCACCACGGCCGAGAATGCGGCGGCCGCCAGGACCGCCAGGTCGGAACAGGACTTCGAACTGGTACTGCTCGATATCTGGATGCCCGACACGGACGGTATCTCGTTGCTCAAGGAGTGGGCGAGGGAGGGCTCCATCGGATCGGTGGTGGTAATGTCCGGGCACGGTACAGTAGACACCGCCATCGAAGCGATCCGCATTGGCGCGCTGGACTTCATCGAGAAGCCGGTGTCGCTGGTGAAGTTGCTGCGCACGGTGGAGAAGGCGCTGGCTGAACACACCGGGGTGCGCCGTCAGCTGGTCCCGCCGGTGCTCGCACCGGTGGGCAAGAGCGAACCCATGCAGGTGTTGCGCGAGCAGTTGACGCGCATTGCGGGACACGACACACATACGTTGCTGACCGGCGAGCCGGGCAGCGGGCGGGAGGCGTGCGCCAGGTACCTGGCCAGTCTCAGCGACAGGGCGGACGCGCCGTTCGTGGTGCTCAAGGCCGGCGGCCGTGACGATGACAAGGCGGTTTCGTTGCTGGGCGACGATCGCGGCCCGGGCGCGCTGGAGCGTGCCGACGGTGGCGTACTGTTCATCGGCGAGATCACCGATATGCCGTCGGATACGCAGCGAGAGCTGTTGGCCGTGCTGGAACAGGGCCGCTTCCGGTCCGGGGGAGGTACCGAACTGCAGGATCTGAATGTACGCATCCTTTCCAGTGCGCCCCCGGATTTTGAACAGTCTACGGACGATTTTCGCCGTGAACTGCTGTTCCACCTGAGCGTCGTGGTGGTGCGCGTGCCGCACCTGCGGGACTATCTGGAAGATGTACCGGAGCTGTTGCGGTGTAACGTGGACATGCTGGTCGACACGGAAGGGTTGCCGTTCCGGCGTTTTGGCGTGGCCGCCCAGAACCGGCTCCGTAACTACCCGTGGCCGGGGAATGTACGGGAACTGGAAAACATCGTGCGCCGGCTGCTGATCATGGGGGCGGACGAGGAAATCAGCCTGCCGGAAGTGGAGGCTCAACTGGCGGCCGCGGCCACGAAGGGCGAGCCGCTGGTCAAGCTGGACTTGCTCTCCATGCCGCTGCGTGAGGCGAGGGAGCACTTCGAGCGGGCCTATCTGCAGCAGCAGCTCATGCTTTGCGACGGGAAGGTGGGGAAGCTTGCGGCTCGGGTGGGGATGGAGCGGACGCACCTGTATCGCAAGTTGCGGTCGCTGGGCGTGGACTTTAGGCGCATCGCGGCGGAGTAGCTTCCTCCACCAAATTCTTCCTCAGGGGTCGGTTTTCTCGAAGGTCCGGTTTCTCCTGAGGGTCCGGTATTCCCAGAGTCCGGTTTTTCCCAAGATCGGTTTTTCCCCAAGACCGGTTTTCCCCAAGACCGGGTGTGCGCGTGTAC
>VYEH01000368.1:43013-55449 GCA_009843005.1 Pseudomonadota bacterium
CCCGGGGGGGTCCCCGTTGCGGCGCGGGGGCCTCGCCGCCCCGCCGCCGCCCCGCCCCCACCCCCGCCCCGGGCTTGGGCTGTACACGCGCACACCCTCAGAGGTTGCTTGTAGCATGGGGGGCGGTCGCGCGGGAGCGGTGCACACGCACACCCTCGGTGGTTGCTTGTTGAGTATGGCGGTGAGGAGCGGGAGTGGTGCGCGCGGCCACCCGAAACGGTGCGATGTGAACGTGCTGGCTGGTTGGCTCAGTCGGAGAGCTTGATCAGGAGGACTTCGATTTCGGCGTCCCAGAGGCGGGTGCGGACGTCGTTTAGGGAGTCGAGGTCGCTGGTGGGGCCGATGCGTACGCGGTGGTATTCGTCGGTGTCGATGGTGACTCGCTGGATGCTGGATTCGATGCCAAGGAGCGCCAGGCTGGCGCGCCTTCCCTCGGCGTCGGCTTCGGCCCGGAAGGAGCCTGCCTGCAGGACGTAGCGGCCGGGGTCCTCGAGTACGGGTTCGGTCGTGTCGGGAATGTCCGGTCTTGCTTCCAGTTCTGATTCGGGCAGGACGACTTCGAACCTGGGCAGCAGGTTGTAAAACTCGAATTGCATGCTCTCGCCCTCGCCGGTTTCGGCGGTAGTGGGCGCGGGCGCCGTTGGTGAGGGTGTTTCGGTGGCGGGGGGCGCCGTTACGGTTACGGCGACCGGCGATCCGGCGGTCTGCTGGCCGTCGAGGTACACCAGGACCGCCACGGTCAGGCCCAGGCCCAGACCGAACAGCATCCAGACCCAACCGGGTGCTCCCTTAGGCCTGGATCTTGAACGACGTCTGGCTGCCATGGGATTGCCTACATGCTCTCGGGTGCGGATACGCCCAGGAGTGTCAAGCCGTTGCGCAGGACTTGCTGCACGCCGCAGGCAAGGGCCACACGGGCATTACGGAGCGAATCGTCGCTGACCAGTACCCGGTGGGCGTTGTAATAGGAGTGGAAGCTTGCGGCCAGAGTGCGCAGGAATTGCGCCACGTGCGTGGGCGCCCTATTCACGGCGGCCAGTT
Organism: Pseudomonadota bacterium; assembly: GCA_009843005.1. Classification (GTDB taxonomy): domain Bacteria; phylum Pseudomonadota; class Gammaproteobacteria; order Steroidobacterales; family Rariloculaceae; genus UBA6522. The sequence continues at coordinate 44,055 of VYEH01000368.1, forward strand.
GAATCACTTCGGGATAACGGCTCAGGGAGACCAGCAATTCCTTCTCCGCCGACTCTGTCAGGCAGCGCAGATCGGAGCGTGAGGCCGGTGTCAGGCTGAACCCTTCGCTGACCATCTTCTTCAACAGGCTGGCGACACGTGCATGAGCGTACTGGACATAGTACACCGGATTGTCGTTGGACTGCGCCTTGGCCAGTTCCAGGTCGAAGTCCAGGGGCTGGTCGTAGGAGCGGGACACATAGAAGAACCGCGCCGCGTCGTTGCCGACTTCCTCGCGCAACTGGCGCAAGGTGACGAACTCGCCGGCACGGGTCGACATTTGCACCTTTTTCTCGCCGCGATAGAGCGCCACAAACTGGACAAGACGCACTTCCAGCGACTCGCCGGGTTCGCCCATGGCCTGAAGGGCTGCCCGTACCCTGGACACGTAGCCGTGGTGGTCGGCGCCCATGATGTCCAGCAGCAGCTCGTAGCCCCTTGTGCGCTTTTCGTAGTGATAGGCTATGTCGGAGGCAAAATACGTGGTGGCGCCGTTCTCGCGGACAACGACCCGGTCCTTGTCGTCGCCGTATTCGGTCGCCTTGAACCACACTGCGCCGTCGCGAACATAGAGACGGTCCCGTTCATTGAGGCGCTTCAGGGCGCGTTCCAGGGCCCCGCCGTCGGCGAGGCTGCGCTCGGAGTACCAGTTGTTCGGGCGGACGCCGAATTCGGCCAGGTCCTCCCTGATATCATCGAGCACGCTGTAGCGGGCTGCGTTGAATATCACGGAAAAACCCGTGTCTCCAAGCCCGTGGCGCACCGTGGCGATGATCCGGTCCAGCAGTACGTCGTCGCTGGAAGGCGGATCGGCGAGAATCCGGAGTAGCGAGGTGCGGTCGAAGCGTGCCAGCCTGTCCTCCCACTGGGCATGCAGTTGCCTGGCGATGCTGTGAATGTAGTCGCCCCTGTAGGCAGCCTCGGGGAACTCTATATTCTCGCCGAGCGTCTGCAGATACCGGAGCCAGACGCTCACCGTAAGGATGTCCATCTGACGGCCGGCGTCGTTGACGTAGTACTCCTCGTGGACATCGTGGCCTGTAGCGCGCAACAGGTTGGCCACGGAGGCGCCGTAGGCGGCGAGGCGGCCATGACCGACATGCAGCGGACCGGTCGGATTGGCGGAGACATACTCCACGATCACCCGGCGGTTGGCGCCCCAGGTGGAACGGCCGTACGACTCGCCGGCCTCAATGATATCGACCAATTCACCGCGGTAGGCGTCGGCGGACATGGAGAGATTGATGAACCCCGGTCCGGCGACATTCACGTCGGCTATCAGGGACGATTCCGGGATCAGGTCCGCCAGTTCGGCCGCAAGCTCGCGAGGCGGCCGCCCGAGCGGTTTGGCGAGCCTCAGGGCGATGTTGGTGGTGAAGTCACCGTGCCTGGGGTCGCGGGTTCGCTCCAGTTGCGGGTTCAGGTCGATGGAATCGTCGACTTCGTGCTCGGCCGCGAAGTCCGCCAGGGATTTCCTGAGTTGTTGATCGATCTGCGCGCGCACGGGATTGGTCGGATAGCGTTGACGGGCCCTGAGCCGGGAAGCAGGGGATGCGGAATTCTACCTGATGCCGATTGCGTTGCGGTTGGCCGGCATCAGGCTTCGATGGGATCGACGTCGACGCTCCAGCGCACGCGGCGTGCCGCCGGCCAGGTGCGTACCAGGGGCGCAAGTTCCGCCATCAACCGGTGCAGCACCGGGCGGTATCTGCTCTGCAGGAGTAGCTGCGCGCGGTACCTTCCGCCGCGCCGTTCCATGGGGGCCGGTGCGGGACCGAGCACATCGACCTGTGCGGCGCGCGGCCGAGCGGCCGCGGCCACCTGTTCCAGGAAGGCATGGGCCGGCGGCCGCCGCGTGGCTTCGGCGCGCCAGAGTATGAGATGGGAAAACGGCGGCCACCCGGCGGCCCTGCGTTCCGCAAGCGCCAGCCGGGCAAAGTCGGAGTAGTCCTGACCGGCCAGTCGGCGCAGCAGCGGGTGCTGCGGGTAGTGGCTCTGGATGAATACTTCGCCTGCAAGTTCCCGCCGTCCGGCCCGGCCCGCCACCTGGAGCAATATCTGCGCGAAACGCTCGGTACTTCGATAGTCGGTGCCGAACAGTCCCTGGTCGGCGTTGAGCACGCCCACCAGGGTGACCCGGGGGAAGTCGTGTCCCTTGGTGAGCATCTGCGTACCCACCAGGATCTGGGTATCGCCCCGCTCCACACCGGCAAGCACGGTGTCGATGCCGCCCTGCCGGGTGGCGGCGTCCCTGTCCAGCCGCGCGATGCGGGCATCGGGGAACAGGGTGGCCAGTTCGCCGGTGATCCTCTGGGTGCCGGCACCCACGGCGACTCGCTCGGCGCCGCAGGCGACGCATACCCAGCTCAGCGCATGCGTGCGGCCGCAATGGTGGCAGCGCAGCCGTCCGCTTGCGGCGTGAATGGTCATTCTGGCGTCGCAATGGCCGCAGTCCTCCGCGGTGCCGCACGTCGGGCAAAGCAATACCGGGGCGAATCCGCGGCGGTTGAGAAACAGCAGGACCTGGCAGTCGGCGTCCAGGTGTCGCCGAATCGCCGTCACCAGGGGCGTGGACAGGCCCTGGCGCACGGCGTGGCGGTTCATGTCGATGACGCGCATGTCCGGCTGGCCTGCCGTGCCGATTCGACGGCTGATGGACAGGGGATGGTACTGGCCCCGGTCCGCGTTATGGACGCTCTCCAGTGAAGGCGTCGCCGAAGCCAGAAGAATCGGGATGTTGAGGCGTTTCGCCCGCACAACCGCCAAATCCCTGGCCGAATACCGGAAACCGTCCTGCTGTTTGTAGGAAGGATCGTGTTCCTCGTCGACAATGACGATTCCCGGATTCGCCAGGGGCGCAAAGACGGCGGAGCGCGTGCCGACGACGAGTTTCGCCGCACCGGTGCGTGCATCCTGCCACGCATCCAGGCGGCGCCCGGGGGCAAGCCCCGAGTGCATGACGGCGAGGCGCTGCGCGAATCGTTTCTGCAACCGGTCGATCAATTGGGGCGTGAGGCCGATCTCCGGTACCAGCAGCAGGCTTTGGCGGCCGGCTTCCAACTCACTCGCGATCAGGCGCAAATACACTTCCGTCTTGCCACTGCCGGTAACCCCCTGAAGCAGCCAGGTGCGATAGCCCGGGGGCGAGGCGGCGACGGCGTCCACGCAGCGTTGCTGCTCGGCGGTCAGTGTCGGTGGGGTGTCGCGCGCAGCCTCCAGAGGGGCACCGGCGCGCCCCTGGGGCCGGCGCCGGACCCAGCCCTTGGCGTTCATGCGCCGCAGGACGGCCGTGCCCACGCCCTGTGCGCGCAACTCGCAGGCATCGACGGGGCTCGAATGGCGGAGTATGTCCAGTGCTTCGGCCTGGCGCCTGGCACGGCGGCGAACGGCGTCGGCATCCTGGGAGAGGCCCTCGGAGGTCAGCTCCCATGGACCCGTAGCCGCCCGCAAGGGACTGCGTCCACGGCGCAGCAATACCGGCAACGCCTGGTTCAGTACCTCGCCGATGGGATGGTGGTAGTAGTCGGCGCACCATCGCAGGGTTCCCAGGAGTTCCTCGCCCAGGACCGGTTGCTGGTCCGTGGCTTCGATGACATTGCGGATTTTCTCCAGCGGCAGGGACGTCTTTCGGGGATGATCGATGACCACGCCGATGCGCTCGCTGCGGCCCAGCGGCACGCGCACCCGGCATCCCCGTCGAGGGGGGGCGCCGGGTCCCTCCCAGCGATAGTCGAGCGCGTCGGACAACGGCACGGGAACGGCCACGCGCACCAGCCTGGGCGGCGCCGTCATCGGGACGGCAGCCTGCCCTTGAGCATGGATTGCAAGCTCAAGTCGATGGGTTGGCGTTGTTGGAATCCGGGCACAATTTTCGGACGGTCGTTACGGGAACGCAGTGTAACAAGGGGCGGTTAAACCGGAATGCCGACATCCAGCCGATTTGCGCATATTTGGATTCACCGGGCCGAAGATTTGTTTACAATCCGCGCCTGAACTTGCCGGGGACGTGGCGGACGCGGACGGGCGGGGCGCCAGGCACGGCGTCTGGCCAAAGCAAATGGCTATTCAGGGCATGTCGGCCCGAGACGGGTCGGCGGGAGGGACTCTATGAAGATCGGTGTTCCCGGTGAAACACATCCGGGCGAGCAGCGGGTTGCAATCACGCCGGATGTAGCGGAACAGCTTCAGAAACTCGGATTTTCTGTCGCAATCGAGTCGGGCGCCGGCGAATCCGCCAGTTTCGGGGATGGGGCCTACGGCGATGCCGGCGTTGACGTGGTCAGCGATCGCGCCGAACTCTGGTCGGGTAGCGACATCATCCTCAAGGTCAGGGCCCCGAACGATGAAGAGCTTGACCTGTTCCATTCCGGGCAGGTGCTGATTTCATTCCTGTGGCCGGCCCAGAATCCCGAACTCCTCGAGCGGCTGGCGCAGGCGGGCGTGACCACGCTGGCCATGGACAGCATTCCGCGCATCACCCGGGCCCAGAAGCAGGATGCGCTGAGTTCCATGGCCAATATCGCCGGCTACCGCGCGGTGGTGGAGGCGGCACAGCACTTCGGCCGCTTCTTCACCGGGCAGATCACCGCCGCGGGTCGGGTGCCTCCGGCCAAGGTTCTGGTGATCGGCGCAGGCGTTGCCGGACTGGCGGCCATCGGCGTGGCCAGGAGCATGGGCGCGATCGTGCGCGCCTTCGACACCCGCCCCGAGGTCAAGGAGCAGGTCGAGAGCATGGACGGCGAGTTCCTGATGCTGGACTTCGAGGAGGAAGGTTCGGGAGAAGGCGGCTACGCCAAGGTGATGAGCGAGGAGTTCATCAAGGCCGAGATGGCCTTGTTTGCCGAGCAGGCCAGGGAGGTGGACATCATCATCACCACGGCGTTGATTCCGGGCAGGCCGGCGCCGGAACTGATCACGGAGGAGATGGTTGCGTCGATGAAGCCGGGCAGCGTCATCGTCGACCTGGCCGCTGAACAGGGCGGCAACTGTGCCGCCACCGAAGCCGACCGGATCATTCGCAAGCACGGCGTCACGATCATCGGCTATACGGACCTGCCCAGCCGGCTGGCAGCGCAGTCGAGCCAGCTCTACGGGACCAACCTGCGGCATCTGCTGGACGACATGTGTCCGGAGGGTGACGGTGAACTGACCGTGGACATGGAGGACGAAGTGGTTCGCGGCGCAACCGTGGTCAAGGATGGGGAGATCACCTGGCCGCCGCCCAGGATCGCCGATCCGTCCCCGCCTCCCGCGCCGGCCGATGCCGCGGAAGCACCGCCGGTGGCAGCAAAACCCAAGCGTACGTTCCTCGGGCCGCTGCTGACCTTCGGTATCGGCGGACTCGCCCTGCTGGGCCTCGGCGCGGTGGCGCCGCCGTCCTTCATGGCGCACTTCACGGTATTCGTGCTGGCCTGTTTCGTGGGCTACATGGTGATCTGGAACGTCACCCCGGCGCTGCACACGCCGCTGATGAGCGTCACCAACGCGATTTCCAGCATCATCATCATCGGCGCGCTGATTCAGATCAGTTCGCCGCTGAACTGGATCGCCTGGGTCGCCGGTATCACGGTCTTCATCACGAGCATCAACATCGCCGGCGGCTTCGCGGTCACCCGGCGCATGCTCGACATGTTCAGGAAGTAGGGGAGCGTCATGCCAGAAGGAATCGTGACGGTCGCCTATATCGCAGCGACGATACTTTTCATTCTCGCCCTGGGCGGGCTGAGCCATCCGGAGACCGCCCGGCGGGGCAACCTCTACGGCATCATCGGCATGAGCATCGCGATGCTCGCCACGATATTCGGCGTGGTGACGGCGAATTACCTGATGCTGATCGCCGGGCTGATCGCCGGCGGCATCATCGGCCTGATCCTGGCGCGGCGCGTGCAGATGACCCAGATGCCGGAGCTGGTGGCGATCCTCCACAGCCTGGTGGGTCTGGCGGCGGTACTGGTGGGCTTCGTGAACTTCCTGGACCCGGAAGTGCACTACACCGGTGTGGAGCTGACCATTCACGATGTCGAGACGTATCTGGGTATCCTCATTGGCGCCGTGACCTTCTCGGGTTCGGTTATCGCCTTTGGGAAGCTCAGCGGCAAGATCGGTGGCGCGCCCCTGACGCTGCCGGCGCGCCACTGGCTGAACCTGGCGCTGCTGCTCATCGCCATCTGGTACGGCTACCAGTTCGTCGTCCAGTCCGCCGCCGGCGGGGGGCTGGTGCCGCTGCTCATCATGACCGCCGCCGCCCTGCTGTTCGGCATCCACATGGTGATGGCCATCGGTGGCGCGGACATGCCGGTGGTGGTCTCCATGCTCAACAGCTATTCCGGCTGGGCGGCCGCGGCCACGGGATTCATGCTCAGCAACGATTTGTTGATCGTCACGGGCGCCCTCGTGGGCAGCAGCGGCGCGATCCTGAGCTACATCATGTGCCGGGCGATGAACCGGCGCTTCCTGGCGGTCATCGCCGGCGGGTTCGGAACCGCCGGCAGCGCTGCGGTCGGTACCGGGGGCGATCAGGGTGAGGTCGTGCCCGTGAACGCGATGGAAGCGGCGAATCTGCTGGTGGGCTCGAAGGAAATCATGATCGTGCCCGGCTACGGCATGGCCGTCGCACAGGCCCAGCACATCGTCTGCGAGATCACCAAGATCCTCAGGGACAAGGGCATCAATGTGCGGTTCGGTATCCACCCGGTGGCGGGCCGCATGCCGGGGCACATGAACGTGTTGCTGGCCGAGGCCCGGGTACCGTACGACATCGTGTTCGAGATGGACGAGATCAATGAAGAATTTCCCGACATCGACGTGTCGATCGTCATCGGGGCCAACGACATCGTCAATCCGTCGGCCCAGGAGGAACCCGACAGCCCCATCGCCGGCATGCCGGTGCTGGAGGTGTGGAAGGGCAGGACCACCATCGTCCTGAAGCGGAGCATGGCCACTGGCTATGCGGGGGTGCAGAATCCGCTGTTCTTCAAGGACAACACGCGGATGCTGTTCGGGGATGCCCGCGAGAGTCTGGATGAGGTGCTGATGGAAATCTAGGGGACGCTTCTACCATCGGAGCGCGTCGCGGGTGTGTGTGCGTTCACCCGTTGTTCGCTTAATTTCGCCCGCCATCCATGGCGGGCTCAAATCGGCGCGCGGCGCTCCTGGCCGTCCATGGCCCCGCGCCGCGCACACGACGCGAACAACGGGTGAACGCACACACACCCGCGACGCAAGACGGCGACCTGTCCGTTTGAACCGCGTGGGCAAGGGCAGTCCGCACGTGGCCGGGAAGGAAAGTCGGTTTTTTGCATCAATAGCGGTTGAATATTGACGCGGTCTCGGTAAAACTTGTTGCGCCCGAGACAAGTCCGGTCAATGAGATGCAACCTTACGCTGTTACCCAGGATGTTCTGCGCACCGATGTCGCGGGCATGCCCCTGGAGTGGATCGACTACCGGGATGCCGTGAGGCTGTACTACATGTCGAGGGTGGCGTACGTCTGCGGTTCGCCGATTTACCGGGTTCGCGGGGGATGGAACGCCCGGACCGGCCTGCGCAGCGTAGTCGAGGTCAATTCGATCATTGCGACGGAGGGCGACCCGGGGTTACGCGAACGCGGGGATGCGTTCACGCCGCCGCTCAACAACCGGACGCTGTTCAAGCGCGATGCCAATCTCTGCATGTACTGTGCGCAGCAGTTTCCGACCCGGGACCTGACCCGCGATCACATCACGCCGTTCAGCCAGGGCGGCCGGGATGTATGGACCAACGTGGTGACGGCCTGCCGGCGCTGCAATAACTTCAAGGGTGGGCGCACGCCGGAGCAGGCAGGGATCAAGCTCATCGCGGTACCGTTCACGCCTACCTACGCGGAATACATTTACCTGAAGGCGCGGCGGGTACTGGCGGACCAGATGGAATACCTGCTCACCCACTTCCCACGCACTTCTCCGCTCCACGCGCGGTTGCGGACACATCTCGCCTCGGGGACGGGTGTGGGCAGATTTGTTACGCCGACGGCCTGACTTGCTGCGCCCGGTCATCCGGGAGCTGGAACGCCGAACCGGGTTTCGGGGCGACTCGTCCCGGGCTCATGTTGTCAGCGGCGGGAGCATCAACCAGGCATTCAAGGTCCCGGGCGATCCCCGGCCGATGTTCGTCAAGCTCAACCGGGCGGCAGCGCTGCCGGACTTTGAAGCCGAGGCCGAAGGGCTGGAATCCCTTAGCGCTGCGGGCGGCGTGTCTGTCCCCGCGGCCATTGCCAGCGGTTGCGTTGGAGAGTCGGCCTATCTCGCGCTGGAGTGGGTCGAACCGGGCAGCCGAACGACAGCCGCGCAACGGCGCCTCGGCGGTGGACTGGCCAGACAGCATCGCGCGACGAACGACCGGTTCGGCTGGCATCGGGACAACACCATCGGCGCGACCCCGCAACGCAACACGCCGAGCGAGGATTGGCTGGAGTTCTTCCGGCGTCAGCGCCTGGAGTTTCAACTTGAACTGGCGCAGCGGAACGGACTGCCCGGGCGACAACTGTCGCAGGGCCGGAAGCTGTGTGAGCGGCTTGAGAGCTTCTTTTCGGGCTATCGGCCAAGGCCCTCTCTGCTTCACGGTGACCTGTGGTCCGGAAACTGGGGCGCCGATGAAGCAGGAAAGCCGTATCTTTTCGATCCCGCGGTCTATTTTGGGGACCGCGAAGCGGATCTGGCGATGACGCGGCTGTTCGGCGGCTTCGGTGCGGCCTTCTACTCTGCCTACGATGATCGGTGGCCGCTGGCGCCGGGTTGGGAGCGGAGGGCAGACCTCTACAACCTCTACCACCTGTTGAATCACTTCAACCTCTTCGGTGCTGGGTACCTCGGTCAGGTTGCCACCGTCCTGAATCAATTGCTGGATGGCAGGTAGTCCCTGAACGCCGCCCCTGAAGCCGTTCGTTCGCAGGGGGCGTCAAGTAACCATAAGACTCCGGCGACCTCTCAGCGCCTGCTGCCGCCGATAAAGTTCTCCAACGGCGGCGGCGGGTGGCCGGCGCCCATCCTCCCGGTCTTCAGACGGTCCACGTAGTCGTGGTAGGCGCGCATGGCCTGGCGGCCGAATATCCAGATGATGGGCACGTTGGCCCACAGCATCACCCCGGTGCCGACGCCGGTGAGGTTGTCCAGATCGGCGTCGGTTTCGATCAGGCCCATGGTCGCCACCAGGATCAGCAGGCAGTAGATGACCTTGTAGGCCAGCACCCTGCGTTCGCCGAACAGGTACACGACGCCCTGCTCGCCGTAGTAGCTCCACGAGATCATGGTGGAGATGGCGAAAAGCCACGCGGCGGCGGTCACCAGCCACCGGCCCAGGCCCGGTACGACCGTGTCGAAGGCCTTGGCAGTCAGCGTCGCACCCACGTAACTGGCGTATATCCCGGGGTCTTCCAGCCGTGGCATGGAGTCGCTGGCCACCGTGCCCCACTCCATCAACAGCTCACCGTTCTCGCCGGTCACGACGCGTCCCTCTACCCGGTGCGCGTTATTGCCCGTCTGGGGGTTGGGATCGGCCTGTACGATCACGAAAGCGTTATCGCCGTCGCGCCAGATATCGCCGAGCCGCTCCGGAGCAGGCGCGGTCTCGAGCGTCCAGACACCAGGGCTCTCGGCGACCACCGCCGGCGGCACGGCGTAACCGGCTTCCGCCGCGCGGTTCCACACCCCCGTCGAAAGGATCACCAGGGCCGTGAACGTACACACGACGATCGTGTCGATGAACGGCTCCATGCCGGCGACCACTGCCTCCCGGACCGGTTCCTTGGTCTTGGCGGCGGAATGAGCGATGGGCGACGATCCTTGTCCCGCCTCATTGGAGAACAGGGCGCGCTTCATGCCGTACAGGAAGGCGTAGCCGGCCGTGCCGCCGATGAAGGCCCCGGTCATTTCCTGGGGCGTGAAGGCGGACTTGAAGATCAGCAGGAACATGGCGGGAATCTCACCGGCGTTGGCGATCAGCACGATCGTGCCGCCCAGCAGATACATGACGCACATGAAGGGCACCAGACGCCCGGCGACCGCGCCGATGCGCTTGATCCCGCCGATGATGACCAGGCCGACCAGAATCGCCAGCACGACGCCTGCGGCGATGCTGGGTATACCGAAATAGACTTCGGTGATCTCGCCCACGTTCCACGCCTGGAACATGTTCCCGCCGGTAATGGTGGAGACCAGCAGAGTGAGGCAGAACAGGCCGCCAACGAAGCTGCCCACCGGGCCCAGTTTCGGATTCATCCGCTTGAGGCCCTTGCCGACGACCCACATGGGCCCGCCGTGCGGATTGTCGGGGTCTTCTGTGTTGCGGTAGAGCATGGACTGAGTGACTTCGGTCAGCTTGATCGACATGCCGAAGAAGCCCACCGTCCACATCCAGAAGATGGCGCCCGGGCCACCCAGCGCAATGGCCAGGGCCACGCCGCCGATGTTGCCCAGGCCCACCGTGGCGGAGAGCGCCGCGGAGAGCGCCTGGAAATGGCTGATCGCGCCCGGGTCGTCGGGGTCGTCGTAGTCGCCGCGCACCACGTGGAAGCCGTGGGTCAGCGCGCGGTACTGGCTGAACCGGCTCCAGATCGTGAACACGACGCCGGTGCCGAGCAGGATGAACAGCACGCTGTCGTGCCAGATGATGAGGTTGAGCAGAGTCAGAAACCCGGCGATTCCTTCCATTGTTTGCTCCCGATGGGTGTCAGCCCGCTTCAAGGACGGCGGCGACGCCCATGCCGCCTGCCGTGCACACGCACATTAGACCACGTCCGGAACCGCGTTGGTGAAGCAACTTGGCGAGCGTTCCGAGAATGCGTGTCCCGGTGGTGGCGAACGGGTGGCCGACGGCCACGCTGCTGCCGTTGACGTTCAGCTTGCTCCGGTCGATGGTCCCGAGGGGCTCGGATCGTCCCAACCGGTCCCGGCAGAACGATTCCGACGCCCACGCCTTCATGGTCGCCAGCGGCTGTGCCGCGAAGGCTTCGTGAAGCTCGTAGTAGTCGAAGTCCTGCAGCTTATGGTGCGTCTTCTTGAGCAGTTCCGATATCGCGTAGGCCGGGCCCATCAGCAGGCCCTCGCCGCCGACGAAGTCGACTCCCATGACGTGTGCATGTGTCATCCGTGCCAGCACGGGCAGCCCTCTTTCCCGAGCCCAGTCTTCCGACGCCAGCAGCGCCGCCGAGGCGCCGGCGGTCAGTGGCGTGCTGTTGCCGGCGGTGAGCGTGCCGGACTCGCTGCGGTCGAAGACCGGACGCAGTTTCGCCAGTTTCTCCAAGCTGGAATCGGGCCGAACATTGTTGTCGCGAGTCAGTCCGCCATATGCCACGATCAGGTCGTCGAAGAAGCCCTCCGCC
>VYEH01000319.1:0-4161 GCA_009843005.1 Pseudomonadota bacterium
CAAGTGGCTGAGCGAAAGCGCCTACGCCGATCTTGTCGCGCTCTGCCAGTTCCTTCCGGGCCCCGCTTCCAGCAAGGTCGACTTTTCGCTCGGACTGCTGCGCGGCGGCTACTGGGGCGGGTTCATGGCCTGGCTGGGCTTCACCCTGCCGTCCGCCGTGCTGCTGGTGCTGTTCGCCTACGGCACGGAATTCATCGCCGAGACGGAGGCGGGGCAGGGTCTCATCCGCGGCCTGAAGCTGACCGCCGTGGCGATCGTCGCCCATGCCGTGCTGGGCATGGCGCGCGCCCTCACGCCCGATGCCACGCGCGCCTCCATCGGCGCCCTGGCGGCGGTCATCGCGCTGCTGGCGCCGACATCGATCGGTCAGATCGCGGCGATCGTCTTCGGCGGATTCGTGGGCTGGCGGCTGTGCGGGGGCGCCGTGAAGGAGCAGCCGGAGGTCCTGGATTTTTCGGTGTCCAGGCGCGTGGGCATCGTGGCGACGGTGCTGCTGGCGATCCTGCTGGCTGCCGCCCTGGTGCCGCTGCCGGATTCCGGATACTCGATGTTCAATGCCTTCTTCCGCTCCGGTGCGCTGGTCTTCGGTGGTGGACACGTGGTGCTGCCGTTGCTCAACGAGGCGGTGGTCGCCCCCGGCTGGGTCAGCGAGGAAGACTTTCTCGCCGGCTACGGTGCGGCGCAGGCCGTGCCGGGCCCCCTGTTCACCTTCGGCGCCTACCTGGGCGCGGTCGCCACTGCACCCGTCGTTGGACCGGCGGCGATCGCCATCGGCCTGTTCGCGATCTTTCTGCCGGGCATCCTGCTGCAACTGGCGGCGTTGCCCTTCTGGAACATGCTGCGCGGGCGGCCCACGGTGCAGGCCATGATGCGGGGCGTCAACGCGTCCGTGGTCGGCATCCTCGGCGCCGCGCTGTACACGCCCATCTGGACGAGCGTGGTGGCGCAGCCGGCGGACTTTGCCGTGGCGTTGATCGGCTTCGTGCTGCTGCTGGCCTGGCGGGCTCCGGCCCTCGCCGTGGTCGCCTTCTGTGCGCTGTCGGGAGTCGCGTTGTCCGTGATGGCCTAGAGGCTGCAGTTTCCGATGGCGTCAACGGGGCCCCCGGCAATGAAGTACGCGTTCGCCGACGCCGTACTCGGGCTGAGTTTCGAGTCCCTGGAACCGGCCGTTGTGGACCAGGCCAAACGGGTCTTTCTCTACCATGTCTGCACTGCATTCATGGGTCGGCAGGCGGCCGAGCTGAATCCGGCGGCCGGGTTCGCCGTGATCGAGGCACTGGGGAATCCACCCGGTCCCTGTACCGTGATCGGCCACGATCTCAGGCTGGCGGCAACCGATGCGGCCTACCTGAATTGTCACCTGATCGGCGGCGGCGGATACGACGACGTCATCTTTCCGGCGGGGATGCACGCGGGCCTCATGGTCGTACCGGTCGCGATGGCGATGGCCGAGAGCCAGCGGTCATCGGGCCGGGAGTTCATCGCGGCGCTGGTCGCCGGCTACGAGATTCTCGGCAAGATCGGCCGCTGGACCTGGTCCACGGCGAGCCCGCGCCGGCCCGGTCCGGTGTTCGGGCCGATGGCGACCGCGGGCGTGTGCGCACGACTGTTGGGTCTGGACCGGGAGCAGACCGCCACGGCGATCGGCTACGCGGCCCACGCCGCCATGGGCCTGCCCTGCAACCTGAATACGCAGATCCACGCCATGGCCTGCCGGGCGGGCATCATGAGCGCGCTGTACGCCAGGGCAGGGGGACGTTGTCCCGCCGACATCATCGAAGGTCCGCTGGGGTTCTACCGGACCTTCTTCGGCTCAAGCCCCGCTTCGGCGGCGGAGGTGCTGGAGGATTTCGGCCGCAACCACGCGATCATGGCGTCACGGGAAAAGCGCTATTCGGGCACAATGCTCAACCTGGTTGCGGTTGAAAAGGCCCGCCAGCTCATTTTGCGGCACGGTCTGTCGGCCGATAACGTGGCATCGGTGAAGCTGCAGCTCTCCGAACAGCGCAGGCGGCATCCGACCGCGCAGCTTCGCCCACCGTACGCGCGGCCGCTGGAAGCGTTCGCCTCCTGCCATTTCCTGATCGCGCTGCTGTTGCTGGACGGCGATATCAGGGAGGATCTGCGGGGCGGTTCAAAGGACGACCCGGAAGTGCTGGACGTCGCCGGCCGGGTCGAGGCGCGTTTCGTCGAGCATCCCAACCCGATCTACGCGCGCGTGACTATCAGGACGAAGGAAGGCGGGATTTACGAGGCGGAGGGCGACGATCATGTCTTCGCGCCGCTGGATGCGGCGGCACTGCTGCGCAAGCACGCGCGCGACGTGCTGTCCGGCGACCGCATCGACCGGCTGGTCCGGTCGACTGCGCAACTGGAGAAGAGCCGCGACGTGTCGGAGTTGTTCAGCCTGCTGACCCCGGACACGGTTCATCGGCAGGCGCCCATGAGGCTGTCGGCAAACTAGAGGTTCGATGTGAGTACAGAGATTGCGGTTCCCGAGATGGGCGAGGGTATCACCGAGGTCACGATCATGCGCTGGCTCAAGGCGGTCGGCGAAGCCGTCGACGAGGGCGAAGCGATCGCCGCGGTGGAGACGGACAAGGCGAGCATGGAAATCGAGGCGCCCGTATCCGGGACGCTGACCGAACTGCTGGTGGAGGCGGGCGACTCGCCCGAGGTCGGCGATCCCATCGCGCGCCTGGACCCTGCGTGAGGGCATCATGACGAACAATGACATCACCATTCCCGTCGGCCAGTTGCGGGCTTTCACCGCGCGCAATTTCGAGGCGCTCGGCATGGCGCCGGAACACGCCGAACTCATGGCCGAGCAGATCGCGTGGGCGCACATACGCGGTTATCCCTGGCTGGGCGCCCGCAAGATCATCCAGTACGGCACGCGCATCATGAAGGGCGTGGCCGCGACCCACGGTAATCTCAACCTCGTCACCGAGACCGACAGTCTTGCCGCGTTCGATGCGGACAACGCCTTCAGCCAGGTGATCGGCAAGCGCGCCATGCTCGCGGCCATCGGCAAGGCCCGCAACACGGGCGTGGGCGCGGTGGTGGTGCGCAATTCCTCCAACGCCTCGGCGCTGGGCTACTACGCGGAACTGGCCGCCCGGGAACGGGTCATCGGCCTTGCCATCAACAACGCGCCGCCGCTCATGGCGCCCTGGGGCAGCCGCTCGAAGATTCTGGGCAACCAGGCGTTCGCCATCGGCAGTCCCGCCGGGCGGCACGATCCCATCGTCCTCGACACGGCGCTGTCCGAACTGACGCTGGTGGGCATTCACGCCTACCAGCTTCGCGGCGAGCCGCTACCCGAGGGCGTGGCGCTGGACGCCGATGGCCGGCCGACCACCGATCCGGCCGCCGCGCTGGCGGGCATCCTGGTGCCGGCGGGCCGGCACCGGGGTTCGGGGCTGGCAATACTGTGGGAAATCCTTACTGGAGTACTGGCCGGCGGCGACCGCTTCATGTCCGATGTCACCATGCCCGATGTTTTCGACAAGCCACAGGGCACGAGCCTGTTTTTCCTGGCCATCGAGCCGCAGACGGTGATGCCCCATGAGCAGTTCGTCGCGCGTGTCGACGACCTGATCGAACGCATCCACGCCTCAAGGCCCGCCGACGGCTTCGAGCGGGTCCGCGTTCCAGGCGAGGCGTCGGCCGAGCGCGCCCGCCGGGCCGAGGCGGTAGGGGCGACGCTGTCCGCCGATCTCTACGCCGACCTTGCGCGGTTCGGCGCGCAAATCGGGGTCCGCTGGGAGTGACGGCGACGCTCACACAGCAGCTCGCCCGATACATCTGCGACGAACGCCTCGACCGGATCGATCCTGAGGCCGTCGCTCGAACACGGCAGATCATCGCCTATCACATCGGGCTGGCGTGCCGGGCGGTCGCAGCAGCCCACCCGGAGGCGGACAATGCCGTGGCGATCGCGCGGGAACTCAGCGACGATCGCGGCAGCGCGACGGTCATAGGGCATGGACACAGGGTTTCCCTGGTGGATGCGGTGTTCGCAAACTGCTCGCTGATGCGCGCCCAGGGGCTCGATGACGTCATCTTTCCCGCCGGGATTCACGCGGGACTGGTGACGCTGCCGGTCGCGCTGGGAATCGGCGAGCGTACCCGTGCCTCCGGCGCCGATCTCGTCACGGC
>VYEH01000319.1:4171-6789 GCA_009843005.1 Pseudomonadota bacterium
CGGGCCGGGGAAAGGGCTACGTCGGGAAGGGCAACTTCCGGGAATTCCCCGTGGCGATGGATCCGCCGCGCCGCCCGACGCAGCCCTTCGGGCCGTTCGGGTCCATCGCCACCGCTGCGAAGCTGCTGGGCCTGGATCGTGGGCAAACCGTGGTTGCACTGGCGTACGCCGCGCATACCGCCATGGGCCTGGCAGAACACGACCTGGGCCCGGTGTCGCACTGGTACAGCCTGATCTGTCGAAACGCCGTCACCTGCGCCTATGCGGCGCGGGAGGGTGCGTGGGGGTCGCCCACGGTGATCGAAGGCCGGTACGGATTCGCCGATGCCTTTCTGGGCTGCGCGGACATCGACGCCGATGCCATAGCGGCATCGCTCGGCCACGGTTACGCGGTCATGGAGTCCTGCGAGAAACGTTATCCGGGCACTGCGCTCAACCAGGTGCCCATCGAACTGATGCGTTCGCTGGCGATCGACGAGGGTCTGCGCGCCGGCGACGTGGGGCGCATACGCATCGCGTTCCCCGAGGAAAGGCGGCGATTCGCCGCCGGCCACGAACTGGGACCCTTCGCAAACCCGGCCGTGGCAGCCTCGTCTTTTGCCTTTCAATGCGCCATGCTGTTGCTGGACGGCACGCAGGATCCGGCGCGTTACCGGGATTTCGCAAACCCGGAGATACAATCCGTCATCGACAGGATGTCGGTGGAATTCGTGCCCGGCAAGCCGATTCGCCATACCAGGATCGAAGTCGAGACACGCTCGGGCAACCGTCTTGTTCGTGAGGGCGATGATTTTCGGTTCGAGCCGGACCGGACGCGAACCGTGCTGGAGCGGGACGCGACCGGTGTTCTGCCCGACGAGCAGATCGAGCGGCTGATCGGCCTGTTGGATGACCTGGAGAACGTCGCCGACATCAGGGAACTGACCCACTGCCTGTCGCCTTGACCGGTCTGAAGATTACGGGGAGTCGATGTGAGCTTGATGATTTGTGGCCGCACCTACGCCGATGGCAAGGTCGGGGTGCGCGCGGTGAGGATCGAAAACGGCCGCATCGCGGCGATCCTGGATGCGGACGACGGGTCCGCGGAGGCACGCATCGACCTGGGCGAGCGCGAGATTCTGCTGCCGTCGGCCATCGACCTGCAATGCGCCCTGCGCGACTGGGGCGAGGCCGAGCGCGAGACCGTGGACACCTGCACCCGGGCGGCCCTGGCCGGCGGCGTCACTGCTGTCGGCGACCAGTCCAACACCGTGCCGCGAATCGATTCGCTGGAACTGGTGCGCAAGCGCGCCGGGGATGTGGCCGCCAGGGCATGGTGCGACTTCGGTATTGCCGGACACCCGCCCGCGAATCCGGCGGAACTCGATCGATACCGGGAGGCCGGCGCATTCTCGGTGCAGTTCTGGCCGTGGGATCAGCGGCCATGGCGGTATCCGCGCGATACCGACGACAGCCGGCGATACTTCGGGCGCTGCGCCGAGTTGGGCCTGACCGGGCTGATCGTCGTCGATGAACTCGCCTTCCAGGGAACGGCGCTGGAAGAGGAGGGCGAGCGGTACGCGCTCGAAGCCCTGCTGCGGCGTCTCGATCCCGCGTTTCGCGCGCGGGTTTCGGTGACGCGCCCGGACAGCGTCGAAACCCTGCTCGCGCACCGTGAGCGCCTGCCGAACATGCGCATCCAGGCGCCGCATCACTCGCTGTTCGCGGACCGGGAGTGGGCGTACGGGAAGATCGGCTCGGCGGCGTTTCACGTGCCGCCCCTGCGTCCGGCCGAAGAGGTCCGGCGGATGCAGGCACTCGCCGCCCGGGGAAGCATCGACATCGTCGTCTCCTTCCACGCGCCGCACCGACTGCCCGACAAGTACGGCAGCGAACCGATTCCGGGTGAATTCACGCCCAAGGCCGGTTATTCGGCGGTGGAGGTCGCCTACATGTATACGCTGACGAAACTGGGTATCGAAACGGGTTGCCGCTGCCACTGCGCGGGGCCCGCCGAGCACCTGGGACTCGACGCCGGCGAGATCAGGGTAGGCAACGAAGCCAATCTCGTCATCGTCGAAGAAGACGAGGGATTGCCCGAGCAGAATATCCATGTCACCGGCAGCGCGGGCAGGGGCGTGTGGAAGGTCGATCCGTCCGGATGGCACACCATGGCGAAGGTCACCCCCTTGGTCGGCGAGCGGCTGAAGTACCGTGTGTCAAAAACGCTCTTGCGTGGCCGGGAAGTCTTCGACAGGTCTCGGGACAGGTTCACACATGCAGATGTGCGCGCACTCCAGGCCAGTGATACGGCGTTACAAGATTGATGGAGCAGTGGTGCTGGAACCAACTGGTAACATCCAGTCGGTTTTCGGCAGCGGGCGCCTGGTCGGGCGCCGCCTGGGAGACAGTACATGTTGAGATTGGGACGATTCACTTACGTATCCGCCGGAATCGCTCTCGCGGCATGTGGGGCGACGGCGGCGCTGGCGCAGGATTCCTCGGAGGTTTTCGCCGAAATCGAATCCCGCTACAGGACGCTGACAAACCGCACGTACCTGGTGGCCGACGGCATCGAACTGAAGCTCGATGCCATCGTGCCGCGAGTTGCCGAGTCGCCGGTTCCGACCCTCGTATCC
>VYEH01000319.1:6799-9957 GCA_009843005.1 Pseudomonadota bacterium
TGCGGGTCCTGACCTACCTGGAGGCTGGCTATGCCGTTGTCACGGCCAACTATCGGCTTGTGGCCCGGGCGCGGGCGCCGGCCGCCGTGGAAGACGTTCGTTGCGTACTGCGCTGGGTATTCGCCAATGCCGGGGAGTGGAATTTCGATGTGGAGCGAATTGTATTGACCGGATGGTCGGCCGGGGGCCACCTTGCTCTCATGGCAGGCCTCGTTGCCAGCACGGACGGCTTCGACACCCGGTGCCCCGCGGCATCGCGGGCCGTCTTCGCCGACGACCGCGAAATGCCGGTGAGGGCCATCGTCAACTGGTTCGGACCTTCCGACATCCCGGATGTCCTGACGGGGCCGAACGCCAGATCGGTCACGGCCACGTGGATCGGCGGTGAGCCGGGCGCCGACGATCTCGCCCGGCGTGTTTCACCCATGAACTATCTGCGGGAAGATTCGCCGCCGATCATCACGATTCACGGGGATGCAGACCGGGTTGTCCCCTATGAACAGTCAACGCGCCTGCATCGGGCGCTCGACGAACTCGGCGTTGCCAATCGACTGGTGACGATAGGGGGTGGCGGACACGGCGCCTTCACCGCCGAAGAGAACCTTCGTGCGCGGTCTGCCATTCGGGAGTTCCTTGAGGTCCACGTGCCGCCGGACCTGTAGCCAGGGCAGCCCGCGCCGGTTCGGGCCCGGCACTCTGGCCGTCCGGCACCGCGCGCACTACCATAGGCGCGGGTTCGCGCGGGGCAGGCAACGCAGGATAATCGCAATGAAGAAAGGCTATTTCGTGGCCAAGGTCGATGTCACCGACCCCGAAGGCTATGCGCAATATCTGAAGTCCGGTGCAGGGTTGGTGGATGCGGCCGGCGGGCGCAAACTGGTGGTGCCCCACAGGCGGCACGAACTGGTCGAAGGCAAATGGGATCCGGAACGCTTCGTGGTGATCGAGTTTCCGAGCTATGAAGCGCTCAGGAAGTGGTATTTCTCCGATGCCTACACCGCCGCCCGCCAGCACCGGATCCGCTCGTCGGAATCCTGGGTCATGCTGGTCGAGGGCGCTGAAGAAAGCGATTGATAACGGCTTTTCGTGCTGCCGGACTGACGCTCACCAGGCCCGTGGTCATCGCGGGACCTGACCCGCAAGACCGTCCAGGCGGACCCTGCTTCGCCACGGGCCGCTAATCCGGCCCGTCGACGGACTGCTCGCCCCAGTTCGGGCTGTTGGGATGTTGGTGGATGACGGCGCGCAGGCGATCGAAGGCCCGCCGCGCTGTCGGCCTCAAGCCTCTGGAGGTGGAGATTGCGTGGGTTTCCTCGGGGTCCCAATACAGGTCGTAGAAACGGCCGGCCGAGTAGAGTTTCCAGTTCCGGTCGAAAACATAGCGGCTGCCGGCGTAGCGATGGCGCTGCCCCGGCGGGCCCCACTTGGGATCATAGTGGATGAAGATCGCCTCGCGCTGAAATCCGGCCTCGCCGCGGAATTTCGGCACCAGGCTGTGGCCGTCGAGTACAAGACTGTCCGTGTTGTCTACCGCGGCCAATTCCAGCAAGGTCGGAAAGACGTCCGTGAAATCGATCAGATCGGCGTTCGCCCGGCCCCCCAGCGTGGGACCGCCCCACGCGATGAACGGCACGTGGGTGCCGCGCACCAGCGTCAAACCCTTGCCGCCCTGCATGGGCGCCCCGCGGTACTCGTTGACTAGACTCGAATCGGTGCCGTTGTCGGCGGTGAAGAGGATGACCGTCTGCTCGGCAATGCCCAGTTCCACGACCTTCGCGCGCACCCGGCCGACGAGCTTGTCCATGTACGCGATCATGGCGGCAAACCGGTCCTCGGCGATCGTTGCCCCGGGCGCATCCGGTGTCGGTACGAATGGCACGTGGGGCAGCAGCATCGTGTAATAGACGAAGAACGGACCGGTCCGATGCGCTTCCATGAAATCCAGTACGCGGTGGTTGTACAGGTCGGAGCTGAACACGCCTTCGCCGAAATCCACGAGCTGGGAATTGTCGCGGATCGAGGGCCACCAGTAGGTGGAGTTGAAGGT
Source organism: Pseudomonadota bacterium (assembly GCA_009843005.1). Lineage (GTDB taxonomy): Bacteria > Pseudomonadota > Gammaproteobacteria > Steroidobacterales > Rariloculaceae > UBA6522. The sequence continues at coordinate 8,847 of VYEH01000319.1, forward strand.
GTTGGAGCGTTCAGGATTGGGCCAGCGGACGAAGTGTTCGTCGAAACCCGCATCTTCCGGGTGGAGACCGCGGTAGATGCCCTGTTCGCCGGTGGCGGGCGCCAGTTGCCACTTGCCGGCGACCAGAGTTCGGTATCCTGCTGACTGCAGCGCGTGCGCGAACGTGGTGACTTCGGGACGCAGGTAGGCGAATTCCTCGTAGTTCCGGTAATTGTGCTGCCCCGTCATGATCTTGACCCGGGACGGGGTACAGATCGGCTGCGAGTGCGCGTAGTCGAACCGCATGCCTTCGGCCGCGAGGCGGTTGATTTCCGGAGTGGCATGAGAGTTGCCGCCGTAGGTGCCGATCGTTTCGACGCCGGCGTCGTCCGCCATGATCAATACGATGTTGTATGCCGGGCGTTCCTGGGCGGCCGCTTGGCATGCGGCAAGCAGCAGGAGGCCGCTCGGCAGGCATTTCCCGAGTGGTGCGTCAGATTGCATCGTTTCTCACCATGTCTGCGGCCCGGTCGGCGGCCCGGGCGGTCATTGCCATCAGCGTCAGCGTCGGATTGACGCAACTGCCGGAAGACATCGCCGCGCCGTCGGTGACGAAGACGTTCGGCGCCACGTGGAGCTGATTCCAGCGGTTGACGACGGATTGCGCGGGATTCTCACCCATGCAGGCGCCGCCCATTTCGTGAATGGCGCGGCCGGGCGCGCCGAGAACCTCTTCCGAGACAATGTCGGTCGCGCCCATCGCGCCGAGCATCGCAACGCCCTGTTGGGCGATATCGGCCCCCATGCGAGCCTCATTCTCGCCCCATTGGACGTCGAACCGGGCCTGGGGGATACCGAAGCGATCGAACGCAGTCTCCGACAGGAGCACGCGGTTATCGGGATTCGGCAGTACCTCACCGAAACCGAGCATGTAGATCTGCCACGGGCCCGGCATGCGCAGCCGCCGCTTCAGGCCGGCGCCGAAGCCGGCGCCGCTTTCGGGCGGCAACCGCCGTGCGGCGCCCTGGTAGCCGTAGCCGCGCAGGAAATCCCGCGCGGTTTCCCGGTCCGGCAGGTTGCGGAAGCGGGGAATGTAGAAACCATTGGGTCGGCGACCGTACTCGACATACTG
>VYEH01000319.1:9967-11121 GCA_009843005.1 Pseudomonadota bacterium
CTGCTCGAACTGCCCCCGGAACGTACCGAATGCCCGAACCCCGTAGACGTGATCCACGATGTAACGCCCGAGCAGGTCGTGGGTATTGCCCAGGCCGTTCGGCATGGCCTCGCTCCTGGAGTTGAGCAGGATCTGGTTGGTGGCGATGCACGATGCGCAGAGGAAGATGATTCGGGCGCGATAGACGGACCGTTCGCGGGTTTGCGTGTCGATCGTCCGCACGCCCGTCACCCGTTGCTGTTCCGCATCGTATTCGAGCGCTTCAACAACGCTATGGCCTTTCAGCGTGAGGTTGCCGGTGTCTCGGGCCATGGGCAGGGAGACGGCCTGGGTGGAGAAGTAGGCGCCGTAAGAGCAGCCTCGATGGCACTGGTTGCGGTACTGGCAGCGGGTACGTCCCTGCTCCGGCATGTCCTCCGTCAGGTTGGCTACACGGCCTATCGTGAGTACCCGGTCATCGAAGTCGCGCGCGAGCACATCGCGGAACCGCTGTTCGACGACGTTGAGCGGCATGGGCGGCTGAAAATCGCTGTCGGGGAGTTCCTCAAGGCCAAGTGCCTCGCCGCTGATACCGACGACCCCTTCGACATGCCTGTACCACGGCTCGATATCCTCGTAGCGGATCGGCCACGCAACACCGTGACCGTCCGACCGGTTGGCCTCGAAATCCTGCTCGGACCACCGATAGCACTGGCGTCCCCAGACCAGCGACTTGCCGCCGACGACTCCCGGACGTACCCAGGTGAACGGCTTGCTCTCGTCGTAGACATAAGGCTGCTCGTCGTCCGACGCATAGAACGGATAGTTTTCCGGCCGAGCCGTCGGTGCCAGCAGATATTCCGCCTGTTTGCCGGGCGGCCATTGATTACGGAACGGGAGTTCGTAAGCCCCGCGGCCCTCTGTCCGGTAGTCCTGGCGGTGCTCGACCATGCGGCCACGATCGAGCATGAGCGTCTTCAGGCCGTTCTCGCACAGCTCTTTCGCGGCCCAGCCGCCGGTCGCGCCGGAACCGACGACGATCGCATCGAACTCCCGGCTTGAAGGCAATCTGTCCACAGACTGCTAGTATATTTCGTGGCGTCATGGACATGCCAATCGAACCCTAATCCCCGGATAAGGACTGGACGTTATCTCTGAAAGGGACGGTGGCACAA
>VYEH01000031.1:0-488 GCA_009843005.1 Pseudomonadota bacterium
TGAAGGAGATTTGCATCTCGCCGGGTAGCGGATAGATCAACTCCATGTCCCACGACTCATGGGCGCGACTGCCGGCCGGATCCCAGACCGCAACCACATCGTAATTTGACGTATGGATGGGGAAAGCACCGGCCACCACGCTCTGTATCGGTTCGAATCGCTGTACACGCGCCTCGATCTTGACGGTGCCAACCTCGTTGCGGAGCCTGTCGTTGTTGATCTGTGCCGTTGCGACCGTTCCGATGCTGCCAACGAGCAGGAACGCGGTTGCCGATCGGGTCTTCGTGCAAGCAGACATTCGGTTTCATCTCCAGAAACGGCTGAATTTGCGAGTGCGAGTCTAACGCAGAGGCGGTGATGGGGTCTTCGTCTGTTCCCGAAATGCGGCGGGTTCGCATGGTTTCCGTGCGGAGATTAATGGGCCTGATCTCCGCAAGTGATGCGGAGAATATTGGCGATAATGTCCGCAGAAATTGCGGAGAAATTGA
>VYEH01000031.1:498-11110 GCA_009843005.1 Pseudomonadota bacterium
TTCCTTCGCTGAGTCGCCGTCCGGGTCACTCCGATACCGCACAGTTCCACGGCTTGATGGTTTCGCCCGGCACCCACCGCCAGTTGGTCAGAATCGTGACTGGAGCGGTGAACGTGGCGGGGTCCGTGGCGGTTGCGGATGACTGCAGGGTGGTCCGGTCGTCATTCATCGTGAACCGCTCCACGATGACCAGCGCTTCCGACTGGGGCGTGCCGTCGTCGTCGAAGTAGGGAAAATCGATCTTGTCGGTCGTAACCACCAGGGTGTCTCCGTCCCAGTGGCCGACGGAATACCCCATTCGACCGGGCGCCTGGTTCTCCGAACTTGCATCGGCACGCATGTGGATCGTGCGTATGGTGTCGGTCCGCTCAAGGCGCAGGCTGATCGTGTCGCCATGATCGGTGAACTCAATGGGATAGAAGGAGTCCATCACCAGAGGCATCCCCTCAGGCTGACAGTTCCACTGGGGATGATCCCTCAACTCGTCGAACGACGCGGCCTGCTCGATCGCGGCCTGGCTCAGGGGGAGTTCGTCGGGCACAACCTCGCGGCTCACAATGCTCCAGACGCGAAACATCCCCTGCGGTTCTTCCCCCGCCGTGGCGGCGCTGCGGTCAATCGTCCATTCGACACCGCCGACGACCGGTCCGCCGAAATGGGGTTCTCCCTGGGAGCGCAGAACGACTTCGCCGCCGTCCACAAGCCGTGCGTGGGTCCCCAGGACAAGGCCGGGGCGGCGCATGGATTCGCGTCCGGCCACGGCAATGGGGTCGCCGACGCGAAACAGGTATCCGTCGGGTACGCCCTTGCGGTCCAGCGTGTTCGCGGACTGCGAGGCTTCGACCTTCCAGATTTTTTCCGTCCCCGCGGCATCGGCCGACCTCAAGGTGATTATTGGATGCGGGTTCCTCCAGGCCACCTCGACGATTTCGCCTTCGATTTCAAGGACGTCTTCCGAAAACTCGGCGTTGGAGTGGTGAGCACCGGTAACGGCCGGCATAACGGACAAGGTCAGCGCAGCGATCGCACTCGACCAGAGGCGTGCAGTCCGGGCTCGGGTACTCATGTCACTCCTCCCTGTTCGAATCGTTGTTATGCATCGATTGTACGACAGACGGGATACGAAGATTTCAGTCGTCGGAGATGGCGCGCCTTTAACGACGTGGGTCCGCGCGTTGGCCCGGGATGGCCTTGCACGACACCGTCCGGTGATGCAGGCGCCTTGGGCGAAAACGCCCTGTGCTAGTATGGTCAGGCTAGTCTTGGAGGGTGAAGAGTATGAAATGCCTATACTTTCTCACGCCAGCCTTGAAGAGCGCCCATACCATCTCGGATGATCTGCATGCCGTCGGCGTCGATGACTGGTACATCCATGTCATCAGCAAGGATGAAGCCGGGCTCAAGAAGCATCGCATCCATTCCAGCAACTACATCGAGACGATGGACATCGTGCGGTCCGGACTCACCGGCGCCTTTGCCGGGTTCGCGGTCGGGATGCTCGGTGCGGTGGTATTGGCGTCGCTGCAACCCTTCGGTCCGAATGTGCCCGTCGTCGCGTACGCCGGCGTCGTGGTGCTCGCGACGTTTTTCGGAGCCTGGGAAGGCGGTCTGGTTGGTGTATCCACCGAAAATAAAAAGTTGAAGCCGTTCCACGACGATATCGAGGCAGGCAAGTACCTGTTCCTGATATACGCCCGCAAGGGCATGGGCGAGGTCATCAAGGCCATGATGAGCGAAAAACACCCGGAATCGGAGCACGTCGCCACCGACCGGCATTTCGTCAATCCGTTCGGTGACCTGAGACGGAAGGACCATTCGGCGCATCCGACGTCGGGGTAATTGCCCGGCGAGAGCTTGCGCCGGTCGGGGCGCAATCGGCCAGCGGCTGTTTCCTGGCCGGCTGGGGCCGTGTACCTGCGCGGTGACTCGAAAGCGGTTGCCGCCCGAGCAGCTATCCCGATCTACAACGACCGCATATAATCGCTCATTCGCCGACGGGTCGCCGCGTCGGGAAGTCGGCCGTAGCCGGCGCGCATATTGTCGATGACGTGGCGGACCTGGCGGGTTTCTGTCACCACACCGGTGACGGCCGGGTGCGACAGGATGTATTTCAGCGAGAACTGTGCCCAGGTCTCGATATCGAATTCGGCAGCCCATTCCGGCAACGGCTTGTCGGCCACCAGGCTGAAGAGTGCGCCGTCGTCGTTCGTCCTGAACGCCTCGACTATGAGCACGGCGATGCCGAGGTCCGCGGCGAGCGGCAGCGTGGTCTCGGCGGCCATAGGGTTGTGGATCGAATAGCCGGTCATGATGAAGTCCGGGCGTTCGGTCCTCATGAACTGATCGAATTCGACGTAGTCTTGTTGTCTCGTGCGGCTGACGCCGATATAGCGGGTCCGCCCGGCCTCCTTCCACTCCTTGAGCGTTGGCCAATGCTCGTCCACCGTTCGCATGTTGTGGATCATGAGCAGGTCCATGGGCTCCTTGTTCAGGTTCGCAACGAGTCGCTCGAGATGCTCAATACCTGCTTCCTTGCCGTTGACCGTGATCTTGCCGGTCAGGAACATCTGGTCCCGTATCCCCATTTCCTCAATGAGTTCTCCGAGATACGGTACGTTCGGCCGGAAGAACGACGGTGTATCGAGTAGCCTGCCACCCAGGTCGATCATGGCCTCAAGCACGGCGATCGGCAGCTCCTTACCTTCAGGCGGCAGATCGATGAAGATGTCCGGTGCGCCCAATCCGATGACGGGCAGGTATTCGTCGGTTCCCGGAATGAGGCGGGCTCGCATCGTTTCCTGTGCCAACGACCCGACAGGCAGGGAGGCCGCGGCCGCGAGAGCGGTACTCTGAGCAAGGAATTCCCTTCGGTTGCTTTGGACTGGTCTGGACATTATTCGATCTCCGGCGTCGGGCAGAATCGGCTGCACGTTTTCGTGTGTGCCCAATAAACACCTGAATTGCAATCGATCAAAGCGTCATAAGGTCACACGAATTTATAGTAGCACTCTAGCAGTCAATGACGGCTGAAGTTTTCTTGAGGAAAATATCGAATGCTACTCGATGGCTGAATGAATAATGGTGACGAAAGAATGACCGACAAGAATGTGGCGGCAAGCGAGGCATTGAACGAGGCAGGCCGCTGCGATTGGGGAGACCGCGGAGGCGAACTGCTCCGCCGGTACCACGACACCGAGTGGGGGGTTCCCGTTTACGATGACGGCAAGCAGTTCGAGTTTCTCGTGCTGGAAGGTGCTCAGGCAGGTCTGAGCTGGTTGACGGTGCTCAGGAAAAGGGAAGCCTATCGAAGCGCTTTTGCCGGCTTCGATCCGGTCGAGGTCGCCCGGTTCGGTGAGCAGGAAATCGAAGCTCTGGTTGGGAATTCCGGGATTATCCGGAATCGTCTGAAGATCGCCTCCACGGTCACCAACGCCAGGGCGTTCCTGGAGATCCAGGAAGAATTCGGCAGCTTCAACGCCTATATCTGGGGATTCGTGGATGGCGAGCCGATCCGAAACCGCTGGAAAACGATGTCCGAACTTCCCGCCACCTCCACCCAATCGGACAAATTGAGCAAGGACCTGAAAAGCCGAGGCTTCAAGTTCGTGGGCAGCACCATCGTATACGCTCACATGCAGGCGGCCGGCCTGGTGAACGATCACCTGGTGAGCTGTTTTCGATACCGGGAATGCATTGCGATGTCCCGCGCCAGGGAGTGAATCGCCGGAGCCGTCGTAACGTGCGTATCGGGCGATTTTTCCACAGCCTGTGTCGCAGAACCCAATGCTCGAACCGGTTGGCATCGTGCATGAAACTTGGTAGAAATTGTGGTCCGAGTCCACCCATTGGAGAGGCACGTGTTGGACAAGCGCCAGTTCTATATCGACGGTCGATGGGTTGCGCCCCGCCAGGCCAATGATTTCGATGTGATCGACCCTTCCACCGAGGATGTCGTCGCCGTGATTTCACTGGGAGACCGGGCGGACACCGACGCTGCGGTGGCGGCTGCGAATTCGGCCTTTGACTGCTGGTCCGCATCCTCCCGGGATGAACGGGTCGCCTTGCTGGAACGCATCCTCGAAATCTACGAGGCAAGGTCCGGCGACATCGCGCACGCCATCAGCCTGGAAATGGGCGCACCGATCGACCTGGCCCGGAACCAGCAAACGGGTTCGGGTCTGGGGCACATCAAGGGCTTCATTCGCACACTCAAGGGATTCGAGTTCGAGCGGATGCTGGGCCCACACGCCCCCAACGACCGAATCTTCTATGAACCGGTGGGAGTCTGCGGCCTGATCACGCCGTGGAACTGGCCGATGAACCAGGTCACCCTCAAGGTGATCCCGGCGCTGGCGGCCGGATGCACCATGGTGCTGAAGCCGTCGGAGATCGCGCCGTTGTCGGCCATGGTATTCGCCGAGATCATGCACGATGCCGGAACGCCCCCCGGGGTCTTCAACATGCTCAACGGCGACGGACCCGGTGTCGGCAGGCAGCTCAGCAGGCACCCGGACCTCGACATGATTTCATTCACCGGTTCCACGCGCGCCGGGGAGGACATATCGAAGAAGGCCGCTGCCACGCACATGCGCGGGCACCTGGAACTCGGCGGTAAGGGCGCCAACATCTTCTTCAGCGATGCGGATGAGAAAGCCGTGAAACGCGGCGTCCTGCATTGCTTCAACAACACGGGCCAGTCGTGCAACGCGCCGACGCGTATGCTCGTGCAACGCGAGATCTACGATGATTGCGTCGCCGCGGCGGCCGCGGTTGCGGAAAGCCACGAAGTGGGTCCCGCATCCAGGGAAGGGCGGCACGCCGGCCCGGTGGTGAGCCGCGGGCAGTTCGAAAAGATCCAGGGCTTTATTCAGGCAGGGATCGACGAGGGCGCGCGCCTGGTGGCCGGAGGAACAGGATTGCCGGAAGGTATGGATTCCGGCTATTTCGTGCGCCCGACCGTGTTCGCCGACGTGTCTAATGACATGACGATCGCGCGAGAGGAGATATTCGGCCCGGTCCTGTCGATCATTCCCTTCGACACCGAAGAGGACGCCGTTCGCATCGCCAACGATACGCCCTACGGCCTGACCAACTATATCCAGAGCGAGGACGGCGCCAAACGCAATCGCGTCGCGCGGCGCCTGCGTTCCGGAATGGTGGAAATGAACGGTCAGTTTCGCGGCGCAGGTAGCCCGTTCGGCGGCATGAAGGCGTCGGGCAATGGACGCGAGGGCGGCGTCTGGGGCCTGGAGGAGTTTCTCGAAGTGAAAGCCGTCAGCGGTTGGGCGCAGCCTTGAGCAACCGTTAGCGCCCCGCTCCACGCGAGCGCGTATCGCTCGAGGTCGGAATAACAAACGGGCGGGTAATTACTCCGCGCTATATCTGCTGAAGGCGCCCCCCGCAATGGGTATCGAGGCCGGTCCCTCCGCGACGAAAACCGTCCCGTCGCCGGCCACCGCGACGCCCTCGCCCGCGGTTGATTGGTAGCCGCGAGTCTCGGTCGGATAGCCCGGAATAAAGGCAACAATTTCATCTTCGTCCAGTGGGCCGATGCGAACGCCTGCGATCCAGTTGATGTGGTTGAACGGGTTGGACTCGGAGTCGATCGCGTAGACCATGTCGTCGTCCGTAATGAAGATCCCGCTGATTCGGCCGTAGCTGTAGCGGGATTCCAGGTAGTTGCCGTCCAGGTCGAAAATTTCCAGGCGATGGTTGCCGCGGTCCGCTACCCATAGGCGATCCTGCGAATCGATCTCAAGTGCATGGGGCGTGCGAAATTCGCCATGCGCCGTCCCGAGTTGCCCCCACTGCGTGATGAAGGTGCCATCCGGTGCGAACTTCATGATGCGGCCTGTCTGACCGGACTGACGGCCCTCTTCTACCTCGGCAGCAGTGGTCATGCCCTGGCCGTTGTGGCCATCGGAAACGAAAATGCTACCGTCCGCTGCGACGACAACGTCGTTCGGCTGATTGAAATGAGCGCCGTCAGTACCCGACTGCCCCGCGACCCCCAGGCTCATCAACAACTCGCCGTCGGGGCTGAACTTGTGCACTTGCTGGCCCTTGGTGCCATCGGCATTGGTGGCAAAGTCGGTGACCCACACGTTGCCCTCAATGTCCGCATGGATCCCGTGGGGTATCGTGAATATTCCCGCACCGAAATTGGCCAGCACTTCCCCCGTGTGGCGATCGAACTTGAATATCGGATCGACCGGATTCGTGTCGCAGTTGACAGGTCCGCCGGCCGCCATGCCGGCAGCCGATCCACAGCGCTCGTAGGCCCAGACATGGCCGTCGGTGGGATCTATATCGATACCGGCCGTATGCCCCCAGTTTCGCCCGGCGGGCAATTCGCCCCATTCGTTGGTGAGCATGGGATTCGGATTGGGAAGGCCTTCGCCGGTGATTATGTTGCCGACGACCGAGCCCGCGCCGGCGAGAAAAACAACGGCCACCAGGACGGCTGACGTTATTCGTTCGTTAGACATGTTCTCACTCCACGACCATCCGTGTGAATTCAGGATCATATGCTCTTTCAGGCACGGTTGTCAGGACTCACGAGACGAGCCTGGAAAAGTCCAAGGGTGCGACGGCAACTCGCTGTGGCTCCCGCTACACCGTGCAAAGGCGTGTAATACCGATAATGTTGACCCATCGCACTCAGATCTCGCCCCCGGGATTGAGGCCGCTGGGGACCCGATCAGGAATCTCCCGGTCGAAATTGTCATCGTTCAGAGCGTTGAGAAAGGCAATCAGCTCTCGCTCATGGTCGTCGGGATCGTCCAGGGTCCGTGTGAGCGGGTCCACCTGGTTACGTTCCAGGTTCACGTTCCTTTCATCGCGGTCCCCGACATCGTCATAGAATTCCACGACGTCCTCGAGTGTCCGGAACAGGCCGTTGTGCATGTAGGGCGCCGTGTACGGCAAGTTTCGCAGCGAAGGCGTCCGAAAGGCGTATGGCTGGTCGATGGCGCCCGAATCCGATTCCGGTAGCAGCCTGTTGTCCCGTATGCCCAGTACCCGGAGCTCGTAATCGGAAAACATCGGCCCATTGTGGCAATTGATGCAACCCACCTGCTCGAATCGCCGCATCCCCCGAATCTGAAGTCGGGTCATGGCGTTGGTTTCACCCCGCATGTAGCGATCGTAGGGTGAGTTGTTCGCGACCAGGCTGCGCTGAAACGAGGCCAGCGCCTTGCCGAGATTCTCGGCGCTTACGGCACTTTCGCCTTCGAACGCATCGGCGAAAAGCGAGCGGTACTCCGGGATGGCCTGAAGGCGCGCGACGACAGTGTCGACGGCGTCTTCCTCGGGGTAGGCGTGCCCCCGCATTTCCTCGAACGTCAGGATCGGTAACAGCGACTGCGCCTCCAGCCCCCGTGCACGATCATCCCAGAACATGGGTGCCGTGATGGGGTCGTACCCACCCTCAAGATCGATACCGTTGAAAGCCGTGTTCAGAATCGTCTGGCTGTTACGCTTGACGAAAGGAATTGGATCCGAAGACACGAAACGGCGGTCGCCGCCCAGGCCGGCTCCGTCGACTCCGATGGAGAGGGCCAGATCCTCGGCGTATCCGAAATCCGGATGATGACAGGTAGCACACGCGACCTGCTGATTCCCGGAGAGAATCGGATCCCAAAACAGCAACCTTCCCAGCTCCACCTTCTCCGGAGTCTGGGGATTGTCCGGCGGAGTGGCGATTTCCCGGGGCAGGGCGGTGAGCGGGAAGTCGGCGATGGGCCCTTCGAAGCGATTCCGGTCGCGGTCCCGGCCGCCCATCTGTCCTTCACTCAGCTCTGCGTAACCGAATGCCAGTACGACGACAGCGGCCAACGTCATGAACGTGGGGAAGACACTCTTCATGGCAGGTTTCCTCGGCTACGATGTGCGTAAGCACCCTTCGAATCCAAGGGTACAAGCCCGTCTGCCGAGCGTCGTTCAAGAATTCTCAAGAGCGACGAGGGCGCAGAAATGGCCAATTGACTGAGGACAACGGCACGACTTTCCGCACGCGACTGGCGGTTCCTGCAGGCGCCGATGAGACTGGTCGATCGCGTCGGCGATTAAGGCATCACCTCCGCACTCCCTTCATGCCAGCGCACTTCCATGGCCGGTCCACGGGAGGGGCTTCCATCCGCCGTTGCCCGGAACAATTCATATACGATCGAGCCGTCCGCCGCCTGTGTGCTTTCGATGACGCGGATCGGCTCGAACGAATCCGGCGCGGCGACAGCCACTGCACGGACCGGCTCCGGTACAGTCGACCACGCGATATCGCGCTGGATCTCGTCCACCGTCCACGCGCCGTTGGACTGCACCATGTCGACCTCGATCTCGTCACCGTTCGGCAACGTGCCGGTGACCTCGTACTGGTTGCCGCTGGCATTGAGTTCCCCGCCGATGATGGCAATGTCGGGCACAGCGGCCGAAACCAGCGCCGCGATGTCTGCCGAGACGGGGGATTCGGAGGCTTCTGTTTGCGTTGTTTGGGAGGCAACCGGCGAGCAGGCCACTGTAGCCGACGCCAGCGCGATGAATATCAATTGGATCTTTGTCATGTATGTCGCCTTTCAGTCCGGCCAATCGACCTGGGTCATTTCCACTATCATTGTATCGCCGTCTCGACGGCCCGTTGAATAGCCTACATCAGACGGTTCTGACCTGCTCAGGATGAGACGGACGATCGCCGGCGGGGCGACGTGGATTATTCGTACACGATCAAATAGTTCGAGAATTACCCGACGCTTGCTGCTCGAGGTGGCGCGCCCGAATTCGTCCGTTCCGGTGGAACTGAAACGGTGCAGGCTGGTAGTCTGATGACTCAAACAACAAGAGTTCGAGGCGAAGCGATGTTCAAATCCGTTAGCTTGAGATATCTGATCGGCTTTCCGATGCTCATGGGTAGTTCGGTGCTGTTGACGGCGCTGCCGGCTCACTCGAATGATCAGGACGCTGTCGCAACCGCGAGAGATGGCGTTCGCGACCTCGGCAAGAACTGGAATGGTGAAGTCAACGTTGCTACCCAGGCCCTCTACATGGAGTTGCAGCGTTCCGCGGACCGATCCGGCGTCAACGCGACCATGGATGTCAGTTACGGGCCTCACGAGCTGCAGGGCATGGATGTTTTCGCGCCGGAGGTACGGCCGGCGGAGCCGGCGCCTGTTGTCGTGTACATCCACGGCGGCGCGATGGTCCGGGGCAACAAGATCAATGCAAACTCGGAGGGCCTGATCTCCAGCAACATTCCGACCTTTTTCGCACGCCACGGCATGATCGGCATCAACGCCAATTACCGGCTCGTGCCGGAAGTACAGTGGCCGTCCGGCCCGGACGACCTCCGCGGGATACTGACGTGGGTCCGCGACAATATCGACGAGTACGGCGGCGACCCCGATGCGGTTTTCCTCATGGGCAATTCAGCGGGCGGACGCCACGTTGCGAGCTACCTCTATCATGAAGACTCGCACTTCGACGACGGGCCTGGTGTAATCGGCGCAATACTGAGCTCCGGCTCGTACGGCGCGTCCGACTCGGAAACTCACCGCGTCTACTATGGTGACGATGCGGCACTGCGCGCCAGTCGCGTGCCCCTGGGACTCCTGGACGCCTACGGCGGCCCCGAGATTCCGGTCTTTCTGTGGAGCGCGGAATTGGATCCCGCGAACATCGAGGCGCCGGTGGCGGCCATGTACGCAAAGCTATGCGCGAAATTTGAAGACTGTCCGCGCTTCACCCAGTTCCAGGGACACAATCATGTCTCCCATATCATGAGCATCAACTACGCGGATGATGAAGTGAGTCGAGCCGTGCTGGAGTTTATTCATTCCGTTACCGCGCGGTAAGGCAACACGGACCGAACTCCTCTACGGGCACCTGACTTGCCCTCTTTTTGCGATGCATGAAAATGGCTGGTCTCAGCAAAAGCTCATGGCAGTGTCTCGAGATATCTTGCCGTCGTACTCTCGCAGATTGCCATTTTGCTGTGAGAACACTCGGAAGAAATCAGACTGATATTGATCCGCGGCAAAACCATGCCCGCAATCCTTGATTCTGATGCCGACGAGCACCTTCTCTGAAGTCATTACCGGTGCGAAATTGTAGACGTAATATTGAGAGTACTCCTCGTACCCTGAATACTCGAGATTGAGATGCTCGGCCCATCTCTCCAGGGTACTTGGATTTGAGGGCGTATTCTCGTCCCACGCAGAGTATGTAAGCCCATGTATCGTGTCTCGTAATCCGTCAACAACAGTTGTCCCGTTTGCGGTCGAGGCGAATTCCAGGAAATTGATACCGCTCTTGCCCGTTTCGTGACCGTTAAACCACAGCCCCTGATCCCGCTCGCCCTGGATGTGCAAGACAGAAGGCAAATTGGCCGGCGTATTTTCCTTGAAATCGACAATCCCTTTCCGCAACGTTGAACCTCCCGATACGGAAATGGCTTTAAAGGTATAGGTGTCATTGATGCTGACATCGGTCAGATCGATTGGGCCACCCAAAACGTACGAGATCAAAAAAATCGCCCCTGACGAATAACCGACCCCGAAGATGTTTTCCGGGTCAATGTTGATATCGGACGACGAGAGCAATTCTTCGAGCAACGTATCAA
>VYEH01000344.1 GCA_009843005.1 Pseudomonadota bacterium
GTCCTGCACCACGCCATTGTTTTCCCCGGCATCTGCGGCATCACGGACCCAGTTGTCCATGTCGCCGTCGGCAAGGCAGATGCCGCTCCAGAGTAGGCTGAGCGGTAACAGGCCGCATCGGCGAATCGATGGATTTTTCGTTCCGGGATTCACACGCATGCCCCCGTTGCTCAGCGTTCCCGAGTTCATTCGTATCCGGTTCGCGGACTTTCCTAGAGCGATCCGAAAAACGGGTGCCTCACCAAGTCACCCGGCCGGATTCCCAGCCGCGCCGCCAGCCCGCCATTGAGCTCGAGCACCGCCAGTGCCGGCTGCATCGAACTGATGGTGTCAAGCGATCCCGGGACCGTGTTTTCCGCGATGTGGGTGACGACGCCGGAGCGGTCCATGAAGACCATGTCCAGGGGAATGAGCGTGTTCTTCATCCACATGGAAATCATCCGCTCGCTCGGGTGGATGAACAGCATGCCCACGTCATCTGGCATCTCGGGCACGTACATCAATCCCCGGGCCTGGGCATTTCGCTCGGATGCGATGAATATTCCGAAGTGTTCGCAGCTGTTGCCGGAAGTGTCGATGATGAGCGATGACTGGGGGAAATCCTGCACCAGCGGTCGGCCCTGGGCGGTGACGGTTTCGAGTGTCTGCGCCTGAATTGAGGCGGCCAGCAGCAACATGCCGCAAACCGGTAACAGTCGCTGGATGCAGATTGTCATGACTCAGGCTCTCCAGGGATCGATTGACTCAACGGGCCGCGAAAGTCCGGGTCGGCCCGGTTTGCTTACCGACCGACACGGTGCAATCACTCGGGTTCCGAATCGTAGCCCATTCCGTGCGAGCCGACATGCCGTTCGACGTCCAGGCCGTGGTAGCGGACGGCGGTGAACAGGGCCTGCATCGATACGGGGAATTGCAGCTCCCGGCCGGGGGAATAGAGATCCGAGTTGAAAAACAGCCTGGTATCGGGCACGTAGGCGCCCACGTGCGCATCGGCATGCGGATTCGGGATGTCATATACGCCGATGGCGCGGCCGATACCGTCCAATTCGGCGTGACCGTCCACCGCAATGGCACTCATGCCGCGGAAGCCCGCCTGCGCCAGGGCCTCTTCGTAGAACCATACGGCGTCCTTGTGGGCGACAAGCGTTGCGCCGGCTTCGACGAAGCTTCGGAAGCCGCCGGAATGATCGAGATGATGGTGGGTCATTATGATGTAGCGTACCGGCAGTCCCGGCCAGCGTTCCTCCAGCAGCCGGAGCAGGGTATCGGAGCGTTCCGGATACCAGGGCGCATCGACCACGGCGATCCCGTCGGGGCCGACGACGGCCAGCCCGTGATGGCTGCCGCCGACGATCTGATAGATGTCGGGACCGACTTCGAGAAAGTCTACGTTATCGAAATGAGGGGTATCCGCAGGTCCCCCGAGCCCGGCACGGGCGAGCAGCAGGTGCGACATGCCCCATCCCCAGTCCCGGTGCGCGGCATTTCCCGCCTCGATGCCGTCGGGTACCGTGAGCACACTGTCCGCCTCGGCGTGGTTCACCTCAATGGCGGATCGGATCTCCCGGCGCAGCAGTCCGCCGTTCAGATACTGCTCGACCTGGAACGGGAACGGCACGCCGGCTACCTCCCGCCAGTCGGAGAACTCCACGCGATTCGGACCCTCGCCGTTCAGGGGGTCCTGTTCCATGACGGTGACCGCCTCCGGCAGGCCCGTGGCGGGATCGACGACCAGGGTCCACTCCGTGCCGTGCGCCGATAATACGATCCGCTGCCGGGCATTGCCGCCGCTTGCGAACTCCACGGGCGGGAGCGCCGCTTCGGAGTGTGCGGCCAGGATGAGCGGATTGGTGAGCCACAGGTCCTTGAAGTTGGCACCGATCCGCGCCGCTGCCAGGGGAGTCGGACCGTCCAGCGCCGCGCGGAAGTTGTCCTGCCCTTCCTTGACGCCGGCCAACTCGCCGTAGGTCATGCTATAGGCGAAGCTGGTTTGCAGCGGGTAGAGCGTATCGAGTTGCCATTCCTCCCGCGCCTGCCACGCGCCGGGATTCCAGGTCACCGTGACGTCGTAGTTGGCGGTATGCCGGGGCGCCCCGCCGGGAGTCAGGCTTTGGCGTGGCACGAAGCGCTGACCCGAGGCCGTGATCCGCACGGTCTCGACCGTTTCCGCAACGCTTGGGTCCAGGGGCGCCTGGGCAACGGCGGTGTGGCCGGACAGCAGGGCGAGAGCAACAATGGCAATTGGAAGGACATGCGCGCTGCGAAGGGTGTTTTCTGTCACTGGCAAGTCTCCGTCTTCAGGAAGTATTTTCAAGCAATCGGCACATGATTTCCGGGGGATATCTTCTCACCCATACTTCGAGCGCCCCCACCATTGTATATTGCGCAAAAGCTTTCGCATGCGGGTTTGATCGAGCCGATGTCACAACGCAAGACCATGCAAAACAGCGCCGACGTGAACGCGTTTCTGGACGCTGTCGAAAATCCGCGGCGCAGGTCCGATGCCAAACAACTGTTGGCACTCATGCGGAAGGTGACCGGCGCACCGCCGAAGATGTGGGGTCCCGGCATAGTAGGCTTCGGAAAGTATCACTATCGATATGCCAGCGGTCGGGAGGGCGAATCTTTGCGCGTCGGGTTT
Organism: Pseudomonadota bacterium; assembly: GCA_009843005.1. Taxonomy (GTDB): domain Bacteria; phylum Pseudomonadota; class Gammaproteobacteria; order Steroidobacterales; family Rariloculaceae; genus UBA6522. The sequence continues at coordinate 2,642 of VYEH01000344.1, forward strand.
TCTCCCCGCAAGCAGAACCTGGTTATCTACATCATGCCGGGGTTTTCGGATTACGGTGAAATTCTTGAACAGCTGGGCAAGTTCCGGACGGGCAGATCCTGTCTGTACGTCAACAAACTCGACGATGTGGATCTGGTATTACTCGAGCAGCTTGTGCGAGAGTCGTTCCGGGAAATGAAACACCGATATGGCTGAACAACGGGCAGCATCACGTGCGCATCGATAGACTGAAGGTCCAGCCGGAATGAATCTGCACTTGACCGTACACGCCAGCCGCCAGGGTTTGCACGACATTACGCGGACCGTGTCGGACGCGGTTCGCGGTTCCGGAGTTGCAGACGGGCTGGTCACGCTGTTCATCCGGCATACCTCGGCAAGCATTCTCATACAGGAGAACGCCGACCCGTCCGTCTGCCGGGACCTTGAGGGGTGGTTGAATCGGCTCGTGCCCGAGCACGACAGCCTTTATACCCATACCATCGAAGGGCCCGACGACATGCCCGCCCACATAAAGTCGGCACTGACCGCGACGAGCCTGTCCATACCGCTCGTGGATGGAAGACTGGCACTGGGAACATGGCAGGGCATTTTCCTCTGGGAGCATCGGCATCATCGCGGCATCCGGGAGGTGTTGGTCAACGTGATCCCGACATGATGCCCGACCACCGAGTTCGCGCTCAGGAGAGAATCGTCCCGTGCGGCGAAGTCGTTGCTGACGATCCGGCGTGCTTGCCCTTGCCACGTGTCGGGTGTTGGCCAGGATGTCCCCGAAAGGTAAGATTTCCCGCCTTGGACAACCGTCACACCGATGTCACTGCAGGATAAATTCGCCAGTCTGGAAGGGCACCTGTCCGGCCTTGTGGTCGGACAGAAGCAACTCCTCAACCGCATGTTGATCGCGCTGCTTTGCGACGGGCACCTGTTGGTGGAGGGCGCACCCGGGTTAGCGAAGACGCGCGCCATCAAGGTGTTGAGCCATAGTGTGGAAGGCGACTTTCACCGCCTCCAGTTCACGCCCGACCTGTTGCCCGCGGATCTGACCGGGACGGAGATCTACCGCCCTCAGGATGGCTCGTTCGTATTTCGGGAAGGCCCCCTGTTCCACAATCTCATCCTGGCCGACGAGGTCAACCGCGCCCCGGCGAAGGTTCAGGCCGCGCTGCTGGAGGCAATGGGGGAGCGGCAGATCACCGTGGGTTCGGTGACCTACCGGTTGCCTGAACTGTACATGGTGATGGCGACCCAGAACCCCATTGAGCAGGAAGGCACATATCCCCTGCCAGAGGCGCAACTGGACCGTTTCCTCATGCAGGCGCTAGTGGACTACCCAAACGCGGCCGGGGAGCATGCGATCCTGGAAATCAACCGCCGCGAGGCGAGTCAGGCGGCCGAAGACGCCGAGCTGTTCGAGCCCACCACCGTTCTGGCCCAGGCGCAGGTCATCGCGGCCCGCCACGAGGTGCTGAAGGTGCATCTCGCCCAGCCCCTGGAGGAATACATCGTCCAGGTCGTGCTCGGGACCCGCCGCTCCGAGCGCTATGGCGAAGACCTGCGGGACCTCCTGCAGTATGGCGCCAGCCCGCGGGCGACCATCGCCCTGGACCGCTGTTCGAGGGCCCATGCGTGGCTCGCGGGGCGCGACTATGTCACCCCGGAGGACGTTCAGTCCATGGCCCACGATGTCCTGCGGCACCGGATTCTGTTGAGCTTCGAGGCCGAGGCCGCGGGACGCGCGGCCGACGAGGTCGTGGACGAGTTGCTGGCGCGGATCGGGGTGCCCTGATGAACGCGGCCGGTGCAGTGCGATCGACGTCCTCGCCCGCCCGTATCGAACTGGCCGAACTCATCCGGCTGAAACCGGCGGGCGAGTCCCTGAAGATAGGGGCGCTGCGGGTGCGCGCCACTGACGCTGGGGGCCACCTCTCAAGGCTCAAGGGCCGCGGCGTGGAGTTCGACGAGTCGCGTCCCTATCAGCCGGGCGACGATCTCAGAACCATGGACTGGAAGGTGACGGCGCGCACCGGCAAACCCCATACCAAGGTCTTCAGGGAGGAACGGGATCGCCCGGTCATCCTCTGGCTCGACCTGCGCAGGCCCATGTTGTTCGCCACCAAGGGCGTGTTCAAGGCCGTGCGCGCCGCGCAGACGGCGGCGCTGGTGGCCTGGAGCGCCGTGGCCAACGGCGACCGCCTGGGCGGGCTGATCTTTTCCGACCGCGAGCATGTGGAGCTCCGCCCACGCCTGGGCCGCCGCGCCGCGTTGCGCATGTTGCGGGTGATCTGCGACAGGGCGTTTTGGGATCCTGCGTATGCCGCTGCCGCCGCGGCACAACCTCATTCCCTGGAGCGCCTGACCCGGGTTGCCCGTCCGGGGAGCCAGATCTTCCTGCTCAGCGATTTCCGCTCGCTGGACGCTTCCTTCGAACGCCACCTTCGCCAGTTGGCCCGCCACAGCGACGTGTGCCTGGTGCATTTTTTCGATCCGGTGGAGCGTAGTCTGCCGCCTCCGGGGCGTTACCGGGTTCTGGCCGGCAGCCGCTCCGTTGCCATCGACACCGGCGCCGCCGCCGAACGCCGCGCCTATCGGGACCGCTTCCTCGAGAGGCGCGCCGCGCTTGCGAAACTGGCGCGCTTTCCAGGTGTCCAACTCCTGGAATGCGGTACCCACGGTGACCCGCAGAAAGTCCTCAGCGCACGTTTTGCAGGCAGATGAATCCGGCACTTGACCCGGCACAGCTCCCGTTGCGGGATATCCACCTTCCCGAGGCCATCGGCTTGTGGCCTCCTGCCATCGGCTGGTGGATACTGGCAGGGGCGGTGCTCCTCGGCGTGGTTTTCTGGACGCTGCGTTATCGCGCCGGCTGGCGCCACCGGGCTGCGTCGGTAGAATTGAAGGCAGCGCTGGCGGCGTTGCAGGGTGGCGGCGACCCCATACTTTGTGCGCAACGCTTCTCCACGACGCTGAAGCGATTAGCCATGACGTTGAGCGATGAGCCCGAACGGGTGGCCGGCCTGACCGGGGAACCGTGGCTTGTCTGGCTCGACAGCCGCTGGGAGCGCGAGGCGTTCTCGCAGGGGGCCGGAAGAGGGTTGTTGTCGGCCCCCTGGGTTGGCGCCGGGCGCCTGGACCGAGAGCGTTGCCTTGAGCTCGGGCTGCTTTGCCAGGCCTGGGTCAGGGCCCAGAGGAAGGGGGGTTAGGGTATGTGGCAGTTGGCCTGGTGGTGGATGTTGCTGGCATTGCCGCTGCCGTGGTTTGTGCGCCGCTGGTCGACCCCCGATCCTGTCGACCGCGACGCTGCGCTCAGGGTCCCGGACCTTGCGGATTTCGCCGGCCTCGGCGGTGCGGGCGGCGCCGAGAGCGGCACCCGGGGTCGGCTGATCCTGCTGTGGTGCATCTGGGCGCTGGTGGTTGTGGCAGCGGCGAGGCCCCAGTACGTGGGGGAGGCGATCGCCTTGCCCGCCACTGGCCGGGACCTGCTCCTGGCCGTGGATCTCACCGGCAGCTAGGAGGAACAGGACTTCCAGCTCGACAACGAGTGGGTGGACCGGCTGACGGCCACCAAGGCGGTGGCGCGCGACTTCATTGACCGCCGGGTGGGGGATCGCATCGGCCTGATCCTGTTCGGGCGCGAAACCTATCTCCAGGCGCCCCTCACCTTCGACCGCAAGACCGTGCAGACGCTCCTGGACGAGGCGGTCATCGGGCTCGCGGGCAAGGAAACGGCCATCGGCGATGCGATCGGGCTCGGTATCAAGACCCTGACCGACGCCGGCATAGACGAGAATCGCCGGGTATTCATCATGCTGACCGACGGCGCCAATACCGCAGGGGCCGTCGATCCGTTGAAGGCGGCGGACCTGGCGCGCGAGCGGGGGATGGTGATCTACGCGATCGGCATCGGCGCCGATGCGTTGATGGTCCGTTCGCTGTTCGGTGTCCGGCAGATCAACCCTTCCGCGGACCTTGACGAGGAGACGCTCACCACCATCGCGGCAGGGACGGGAGGGCGCTATTTCCGGGCGCGAAATACCGAGGAATTCGAACAGATCTACGCACTGCTGGACGAACTGGAGCCGGCCGCCAGCGACGAGACCGGATTCCGGCCCATCCAGGAACACTTCTTCTGGCCGTTGGGTGCGGCGCTTGCGCTGAGCCTGATGTGGGCCGTGGCAGCACTGCGAAGGAGCGCTCGCGAGATCGTTCCAGAGGCGGCCGATGGCTGATTTTCACTTCGTCCGCCCGTTCTGGCTGCTGCTGTTGCCGGTGGGCATCTGGCTGGTCTGGCGCCTAGCCCGTGGCAACGCGAACGCCGGCCGCTGGCGGACGTGGGTCGACGACGCGTTGCAACCGCTCGTCCTGACGGCCGCCGACAGCGCGTTGCACGGCAAGCGCTGGCTGCTGTCGGGTGCGGCAGCGGCGTGCGCACTGGCCATCCTCGCGCTTGCCGGGCCCACCTGGGAGCGAATGCCGGTGCCGGCGTTGCGGTCATCCGAAGCCCTTGTGGTAGTCCTGGACCTGTCCCGGTCCATGGACGCGGGCGACGTGGAACCGAGTCGGCTGGAGCGGGCCAAACTGAAACTGCTGTCGCTTCTGCAGCGGCGCGAAAGCGGCCAGACCGGCCTGGTGGTCTTTTCGGCACACGCCTTCACGGTGACGCCGCTGACGACCGATACGCGGACCATCGCCGCGCTGGTGTCGAGCCTGTCCAGCGACATCATGCCCAGCCGCGGGAGTTATCCGGAGGCCGGGATCAGCCGCGCCGCGCAACTGCTTCGCCAGGCTGCGGCGAGTCGCGGGGAAATTCTGCTGGTCAGCGACTCGGGCGTGTCGCCGGCCGCCATGGAACTGGCCCGCGAATTGCGCGGGGAGGGTATGACCCTGAATGTAATGGCTGTGGGAACCGCCCAGGGCGGACCCATCCCGCAGGTCGGCGGTGGCTTTCTGAGCGACGGCAGCGGTCAGGTGGTGGTCAATCGCGTCAATCTCGCCGCGTTGCAGCGCCTTGCGGAAGCCGGCGGCGGGCAGTTTTCCGGACTGACGCCCGACGACCGGGATCTCGATCAGCTGTTCGCCGGGGCGTCCATGTCCGCCGGCGTGCTTGCCGAGGACGGTGAGGAATTGCGCACGGAGATCTGGCGGGACCAGGGCGTGTGGCTGGCGCTTCTTCTGCTGCCCTTGCTGGCTATGTCGTTTCGGCGCGGATGGGTCGTGGTGTGCGTCATGATGCTGACCCTTCCGGGCCAGCGCGCGGAGGCGCAGGCCTGGGCCGACCTCTGGCAACGCCGGGATCAGCAGGGGCAGACGGCCTTCGAGGCGGAGGATCACGAACGGGCAAGCGAACTGTTCGAGGATCCCGCCTGGCGTGCGCAGTACCGCGCCGGCCAGTTCGAGTCCAGCGCCGAGACGCTGGCATCGGCGCAGAGCGCGGACGGGCACTACAACCGCGGCAACGCCCTGGCGCGGGCGGGCGCCTTCGCCGAGGCGATCCAGTCCTACGATCAGGCGCTTCAGATCGACCCGGAACACGAGGATGCTCTGTTCAACCGAGAGCTTCTCATGCAGCAACCGCCGCAGCAGTCCCAGGGCGACAGCAGCGGAGACGGCGAGTCCGGGGACGAGAGCGAGTCGCAGCCATCGGCGCAGAACCAGGGATCGGATCAGCCGGAATCCTCACCGGGCGACGAAGCGCAGCCCCAAGGCGAACAGGACACCGAAGAGGGTGACGAGCAGGCGCAGCAGCAGCCCGCGCCCGCCGAGGCCGGGGAAGAACTGCCGGAAGGAGACCCGGTACCGACCCCGGGCGACCTGGAGGAGTGGGCGTCCGAGCAGGCGGCGGAGCAATGGCTCAGGCGTATTCCGGAGGACCCCGGCGGACTGTTGCGGCGCAAGTTCCTCTACCAGTACCAGCGCCTGGGCATCGATCAGGACGGCAACTACGTCTGGCCCGGCGACGAGGAACAGCCCTGGTGAGGGAGAGATCGCGCTGGGCGTTGTGGCTGCTGGCGGCGGCGGGCATCGCCGGCGCCCAGGACGTGACCCTGCGCGCCAGCGTCGACAGGTCCACGATCAGGGAAAACGAGTCCTTTACCTATGTACTGTCCGTGGAGGGCCAGGTTCGCGACGAACCCGATGTCTCGTTGCTCGCGACCGACTTCGAGGTTCTGCAGCGGAGCCGAAACACCAGCATCCAGATGTTGGGAGGACGCACATCCCAGATCACCGAGTGGCGCTATCAGTTGATGCCGGCCGGTCCCGGCTCGTTCACGCTCCCGCCCGTGGAAATGGCCGGCGCGCTGTCCAACCCGGTGGAGTTGCAGGTCCTGCCGGCTCTGGCGAGCGACGCTCCTGGCGATATCTTCCTCGAGGTGGAGATTTCACCGGCCACTGCGTACGTCCAGTCCCAGGTCATCTACACGCAGCGGCTGTACCGCGCTGTCAGCACGGGGCGCTCCAGCCTCACGCCGCCCGACGTGACGGGCGGCGAGTCCATTGTCGTACCGCTGGGAGAGGATCGGGAATACCAGACCGTTCGCGACGACCGGACGTTCATCGTGCTGGAGCGCCGTTACGCCGTTTTCCCCCAGGTCGCCGGTGAACTGACCATCCAGCCCATGGTGTTCGAGGCTGTGGTCATTACCGCATCCGGGTTCTCAAGCCTGCAACGGTTCCGATCCGACCCGGTCAGCCTGTCGGTGTTGCCGGCGGTCGCGCCCCCGCCGGAACTGGCCGGGGCCGCCTGGTTGCCGGCCGGCGGGGTGACGATCGAACAGCGCTGGAGCGGCGATCCCGAAGAATTCACGGCCGGCATCCCCCAGACCCGAACCCTGAGAGTCGAGGTGGAGGGTGTACTGGAGACGCAGATTCCCGACTTGTCGCTGTTCGAGACCGCTTCCCTGCAGCAGTACGCGGATCAGCCCGAACTGGCCCGCGAAAGCAGCGCCGACGGCACCCGTGCGGTGCGCACCGAGCGATTCGCCGTGATCGCCCAGACGGCTGGGGGTTTGATCATCCCGGCGGTCGAACTGCCGTGGTTCAACGTGGTCAGCCGGGAATGGGAGGTGGCGCGCATAGAACCACGGCCGGTTACGGTTCTTCCGAGCCGCGAACCGGGCGCGGAGCCCGCGCCGCCGGCGCCGCCGGACGAAATGCCGGTGGATTCCGGGCAATTCGGGCAGCTTTTGGGGCAGGGGATCAGTGCCGCCCTGCTGACAGGATGGATGCTGACGTTGATGGTCTGGTGGCAGAGGGGTCGGATCAGGCGTGCAGCCGCGCTCCGCCAGCCCGTGGCCGAAGCACCCAGGGTATTCGAGCGCCGCCTGTTGCGGCAGTTGCGGGCCGCATGCAACATCGACGATGCCGGGTTGGCGCGGCGGCTGTTGTTTGCGTGGGGGGCGGCTCGTTTCGGAGAGGAACCGAAAAGCCTCGGCGGGTTGGCGGCGATGCTTCCTGCGGATCTTGCCGCAGCGATCGGCGACCTTGAACGAAGCCTCTACGGGCCGGGGTCACCCGCGTGGAACGGTCGTGCACTCAGGGCGGCCCTGGCTCAAGCGGACGCAGTGAATCGTTCCGGCGCGGCGAAAGCGGGCGAGCGGGAACTGCTGCCGCTGTACCGCTGACCGCGCGTGTCCGAACTATCCGCCGATACGGTTACCCATCCGTACGCGCGCATGTCGGAACCGTTTGTCGACAGGGCCACCCATCCGTTCGTGGGCGCCGCAGGTGAGCCGCCTCTACCAGTGACCCGTATTGCCCATGGAAGCCCAGGGTTCGACGGGGGGCTGGGCATCGCCCTTCTGCAGCAATTCGATGGAGATGTTGTCGGGGGAGCGGATGAAGGCCATGCGTCCGTCCCGGGGCGGCCTGTTGATGGTGACGCCGGCCTGCATCAGCCGCTCGCAGGTGGCGTAGATGTCATCGACTTCGTAGGCCACATGGCCGAAGTTGCGGCCTTCGCCGTAGGCTTCGGGGTCCCAGTTCCAGGTGAGTTCGAGCGGGCATTCCTCCTGTCCTTCCGGCGCCACAAAAATGAGTGTGAATCGGCCGGCTTCGAAATCGCTGCGCCGGGTCTGCTTCAGCCCCAGCTTGTTGCAGTAGAAGTCCAGGGACTCTTCAAGGTCGCTTACTCTGACCATCGTATGCAGATATCGCACTGTTTATCCTCCAATGTGCTCAGGCAACAATACGCAACGCCGGCGGCCAGGCGCCGCACCGGCTTTGGCGGGACGCGGAATTCTCACCACGTATCGCCGGGCGCCATAGTCTATACCACCCGCCCATGACCGGATCCGTACGAATCATCTTCGTTCCCGGGATGAAACCCAAGCCGCCGGAACGGATTCACCGCCAGGTGCTCGGCCGGTGCATGCGGGCGGGGCTCGAACGCGTCGACACGGAAGCGGCTGCGCCGTTGCGCGACGGCGCCAGGTGCCTGACCACGGCGGCATGGAATCACGCCTTTTATCGAAGGC
>VYEH01000350.1:0-2843 GCA_009843005.1 Pseudomonadota bacterium
CCCGCCCGCCCCCCCCCACCCCCCCATCCCGAGCTCCTCTCCCGCCGCGTCCCCCCCCCAGACCGCCCGGGCAGCCGCACTGGCGCTGCACCCGGCGATCCGGGACCGCCTTGGCGAAATAGCCGAAGTCAGGATAGAGACCCAGGAACCGGGGGTGCGCATCATCGACAAGACCGGTCCCCTGCACAATCCGGCGGACCGCGACCACTGCCTTCAGTACATGGTCGCGGTGGCCCTGATTTTCGGCAGGCTGACGGCGGACGACTACGAAGAGGCCGTCGCGAGGGACCCGCGAATCGACGCCCTGCGCGCCGCAATGACGGTAACGGAGAACCCGCGGTTCACCCGCGACTATTACGATCCTGCCAAGCGCCACATCGGCAACGCCGTACAGGTCAGGTTCATGGACGGGAGCGTTACGGACAGGGTCGAGGTGGCGTGCCCTGCGGGGCACCGCGAGCGGCGCCGGGAAGCCCTGCCGGTGCTGATGCAGAAGTTCGAAACCGGCGTTCGCCCGTGGCTCGAGGCGGACGCCTGGTCGCGGCTCTCGGCGATCGCGGCGGATCAGGAGCGATTCGAAGAAACCACGGTGGATGAGCTGATGAATCTGTTGGTGCGTCAACGTGCAATGGCTTCGGAGGCCAGCAACTCGGTATAGATTCGCTTCAGGTCGTCATAGTTTCGGCGCTCGGAGTCACTCAACTCGTCCATCGCGAGCGGGTTGGTTTCGTGGGGATCGACGGCCAGGTGATAGAACTCTTCCGCATCCGAGTTTCGGTCGACTATCAGCTTGTAGGCTTCGTTTCGGATCAGGTCATGCGAACTCGGGCCGAGTGACTGTTCCGCGAATGCCCAACTGCGGGGTCCGGTGGCGTCGGAGTCGAGCAGCACGTCGCTCAGGCTGACCGAGTCCAGTCGCGTTTCCGCGTGCACCAGTTCCGTGACGTCACCCCCGGCAAGTTCGATGATCGTCGCGAACAGATCCACAACGTGACCTATGACCCGTTTCTCCTGGGCGGCGGGTATCCCGGGGCCCGAGACGATCAGCGGCACGTTGACTCCGCCCTCGTAGGGGGTGGCCTTGACCTTGTTCCGATCACGCGGACTGGGAGGATCGTCCCACTCGACCGTGCCGTTGTCTCCGAAAAATATTATGTAAGTGTTTTCCAGTACGTCCTGCGGAATCCGGCCGAGCAATTGACCGATCAGGGTGTCCATTGCCTCGATCTGAGCCAGAAAGTAGGGCTGGGTGTTGTCGATGGCGACCGCGTCGGGGTCCAGGTTCCCGGCGTCGCTCGGCAATAACCCGGTGGGCGGCAGGTGAACGGGCGTATGGGGATTGGCGAAGGACACCCACGCGAACCATGGTTCGTCGTTCCGGGTGTTGATCCAGTCGGCGGCGTCGTCAACGGTTCGTTGGTCCGCATAACCATAGCTCGCGCTCAATTCGCCATTCACGATGTGGTGCCAGGCGAATGGACTGTCCGGCCCGCCAAAGAGGTATCCCGAGAAGTGGTCGAATCCGGCCAGGTTCGGGTGCCGTTGAAGGCCATTCGCCGTTGTGCCCAGGTGCCATTTGCCGAATGCGCCTGTGCTGTAAGGCGTGGAGAGGTCCTTCAGGGCTCGCGGCAACATGTATTCGTCAAGACTCGGACCGTCCGGCGATGGGGGCGCGTTGCCGTCCAGACTCCCAGACAAGCTCAGCAGAGTCAGATTTTGCCCTTCAGGTAACGGACCCAGGGGTGAAAAATCGATTTCCTTCGACGCGGATTGCGGTTTTTGGAGTGGCTCGCTGACCCCGAGCCCGGCCCAGTCCGCGCCCAGAACCGTGCGTACGCCGGTTCGGAAGGCGTAGCGGCCCGTCATGACAGCGGCGCGAGTCGGGGAGCATGTGGGCTGCGCCCAGAAATCCCGTATCAGCAGGCCGTCCCGCGCAAGCGCGTCCAGGGTGGGCGTGATGGCAGTCGGTTGTCCGAACCCGTAGGCGGCAAGGGTTTCCGTTCCAAGATCGTCGGCAATGAGCACCAGGATGTTGGGCTGCTGCGCGGCTGTGAATGCGCTCCATCCTGCTGCAGCGAAACAGGCAAGAGCCGCCAGCGTCAAGCGCAGCACAACCAGTGTGCGCCGGTTACTCAAGTCGGATTCCAGGCTAGCGGCCTCAGAGGTGGCGCCTACGCGCTACGGTAGAGCTTCGTCATGATGAATTCATTGTGTCCAAGCGCCTCCGCGGCCGTGAGGCGGCCATTGGCCGTCTGAATGATCATGTCCATCAGCGCCTGACCCGCCTGGGGAATGGTCATTTCCCGGCGCACGACGCCGGAGACGTCCACGTCGATGTGCTCGCCCATGGTGCGCACCGTGCGCGGATTGCCGGTCACCTTGATAACCGGCATGATCGGGTTGCCGCAGATATTGCCCTGGCCCGTGGGGAAGCAGTGCACCACGTAGCCCGCAGCGGCCTGAATGGTGTTGCACTCGGCGGCCGCCGAAGATGTGTCCATGAAATACAGGCCGGGACCGCTGGCCGGGGCTTCCGCGGGTTCCAGTACGTCGATGTAGCTGACCTTCTTGCCGATCTTCTCAAGATTGCCCAGCGCCTTTTCCTCGATGGTGGTCAGGCCGCCGGCGATATTTCCCTTGGTGGGTTGGCTGTCGGAAAGATCGGACGTCTTGTAGGGCTCCACCACCTCGTCCTGGTAGGCCTGCCAGGTTCGCAGGAATTTCTCGCCGATCTCCGGGGTGGCGGCCCGCGCCGCGCGCGCCGGCTGGGCGGCCGGGTTGTCGGGGGTTTAGCCGAAGGAGCCCTAGATCACCTCCCGGATGCAGGGGTCGTAGATGTTGAC
>VYEH01000350.1:2853-5070 GCA_009843005.1 Pseudomonadota bacterium
CCGCGATCCAGAGCTCCGAAACACTGCAGGGCGCGCGCTGCAGTCCCGATGTCATGTGCACGAATTCCTTGGCTTGGCGGGAGGCCGCGGCGATGACGTTGATGTCGCCGTGCCGCTCGATGGAAAAGCTCGCCGTGGGCTTACCCGTGGCGGCGATTCCGTCGGCGATCACCCGGGTCCACTCCGGCGCGATGCCGATGACCACGCAGGCGGCGACATTCGGGTTCGACCCGGTGCCGATCATGGTCCGGAAGTGAAGGTCCAGGTCCTCGCCGAACTGCAGCCGGCCGTAGGCGTGGGGCAGGGCCATGGTGCCGTGGATGTTGTTGGCGACTGCCTCGCAGGCCGCGTTGGAGATATCGTCCACCGGGAGGATCGCCACGTGGTTGCGTATGCCGACGCGACCGTTTTCGCGCCGGTATCCGTAGAAAGTTCCGTTTGCCTTCATCGATCGCCCCTACCAGCGTTTGGTCTTGAGGTTATGTGTGTGGACGTGTTCGCCCGTTCCGGTGTCCGCTACGACGCGGCCGATATCGACGCCATACTTGATCGCGGTGTCGCCTTCGGCCAGTTCGGTCAGCGCAATCTTGTGGCCGATGGGTACGTCGTGGCGGGTGGTAATCGTGAAATCGCTGTCATCTTCGGTGACGACGGCCAGCAGTTCCATGCCAGCCTCCACGCCTTCGACAACCACGACACCGACATTATCGAGCCGGTTGTGCACCAGCAGATGCGGAATACTCACGCGTTCATCCTCCTTGTTATCCAACTGGATTGCCCCACTGCGAACGGGGGCGCAATAGTTTACGATATTGCGCCCTTCAGATACCCGAAAACGGAGAAGAGAGACGTGACATGAGTGTAATGCCGGTCAGGGTGGGAATCGTCGGGCTCGGACGGTGGTCCCGAGTGCTCACCCGTGCCGCGATCAAGTCGGATCGCCTTGAAATCGTCGCCGGTTACAGCCGGTCGGCGGAAAAACGACACGCCTACGAGCAGGACTTCGGCATCCGGGCGGTGCCGGACATGCCGGCGATGCTTGAGGATCCGGATATCGCGGGCGTCATCCTGACCGTTCCCAATGAACAGCACCTGCCCGTGGCCGAACAAGTCGCCCGGGCGGGCAAGCAGGTCTATACGGAAAAACCCATCGCCAACACCCTTGAATCCGGTCTCGCGATCGAAGCGCTGCAGCAACGCTACGGCGTGCAGGTGATGGTCGGGCACAGCGCGCGGCTTCTGAAGGGTATTCGCCTGATCCGCGAAGCCATGGACGCCGGCGAACTGGGCCGGGTGGTCTTCATGGAGGCGAATTTCTCCAACGAGCGGGCGCTAGAGATCACCCCCGACACGTGGCGCTGGTACCGTGCCAAGGCGCCGGGCGGGCCGCTGTCGCAGTTGGCCATCCACCAGTTCGATACCCTGCACTACCTCGGCGGTGAGATCGAGGCCGTGTCGTCCGTCGCATCCAAGCTCTCTCCGGTGGGCGCCGAAGTGGACGACCAGTCGATGACGGTGCTCAAGTTCGCCGACGGCAAGCTCGGCTACGTGGGCTCGAGCTGGACGTCGCCGGGCATCTTCTGCGTTCGCGTGTTCGGCCAGAAGGGGCTGATGCACTATGAGCTGGATTTCGGTACCTGGGATACGCCCGACAGGCTCCACGAAACCTCACTGTTGTACATTCAACGCGGCAAGGACGGTTACGCCAGGCGCGAGGTGATCGACCTGCCCCAGGGCGACATGTTTCGGGATGAACTGGAGATGTTTGCCGAGGTGTGCGCCACCGGCGAGCCTGCCGAATTGACGGCCCGCAGCGGCAACGTCGCGCGGGCCGTGGTGAACGCCGCGCGGGGTTCCGTCGAGCGGGGCGGCGGACTGATCAGGCTCGAGGATGTTATGGAGGCGTCCCGGGCCCGGCTTGCGGCAGCGTGATGTGGACTGAGATCACGACGGACCATAAGGGAGTGGCCAAGGGAGCCCCCAAGGGAGCATCCACATGAGCAAATTGCCCACGCGGTATTTCATCGATCTGACGCAGCCTGAAATCGCCGCGCAACTGAGTCGCAATCCGCTGGTGATCTTTCCGGCCGGCAGCGTTGAACAGCACGGCCCGCACCTGCCCACCGGCACCGACATTTACGCCGCCAACGTGATATCCCACGCGGTGGCCGAGAGGATGGACGGACTGGTGTTGCCCGGTGGCCCCCTGGGCGTCAC
>VYEH01000350.1:5080-11104 GCA_009843005.1 Pseudomonadota bacterium
AGTCAGAGAGACATGCGTATCCACAGCCAACCACGGTGCGCGTCGCTGCCTGATCCTCAACTGGCACGAGGGCAACATCCCGTCGCTCTCCATCGTTGCCGACGCGCTGCATCGGGAACATGGCATGTCGGTGGTCACCGTTCAGGCGTGCTACGTGGCCGCGGACCTGTACGGAGAGGCATTCGGCGGCCTGACCCACGGCGGAGAGATCGAGGTCCTGGCGGTGCTGGCCTGCCGCCCCGAACTGGTCCACCTGGAGCGCATCGACTATTCCTCAAACGCCGAACGCGGTGAGGAGATGGACAGGCTGCGCCGCACGCACAGCTATCAGCCGGTGTTGACCGACATTCGCTCGATCGCGCCTACCGGCTGGTACGGCTCCCCTGAACATGCCACGGTCGAAAAGGCCCGGCGCATGCTGGACGGAGTCGCCGACGCCATCGCCATGGAGTCGGCTGAACTATTTGCCCGGCTGGATGCCGTTCAGGGTGGAACGGCCGAGGTGCGGAGATTGCAACAGGTCGGTTGACCGGACACATTCGATGGCTCTGATCATTTCAGCCGAGGATGCAACGGAACTGGGTCTGCCGGGGAGGACTTCCCGTGAAATCGTCTCGGGCGCCAGGGGTTCACGCGCCGTTACGTTGCGCCGGGTGGAGATTCCGGTGGAAAGTGACGGCGGCCCGGGCCGGGCGCACCACTCGCATCCGGACTGCGAAGAATGCATTCACGTTCTGTCCGGCACGGGGTTGTTCTGCACGGAGGATGAGGAAAGTCCGCTGCGTCCCGGCGATACCGTTCTGGTTCCGCCGGGGGAGAGACACTACACGCGCAATACGGGCCTGGAACCGCTTGAACTGCTGTGTTTCTTCCCCGTCGCTGAACTGGGTACCGCGGAGCGCCGTGTTTGGCGTTGAGCACAGTGGCAGTTCCTGAAGTTCTGTGTCTGCGGCCCGAAGCCGACTTTCTCCGTGTCGGCGTCACGCCTCCCCGGGAACTGGATATCGCCTTTGTTGCGCCGGATGACTCGTCGATACCGTCACGCCTCAGGGAAGTCGGTGCAGTGGTGATTCCCGCCGTCGGACCGCGGCTTCCCGGAACGTGGTTCGAAGGTAGTTCGATTCGGCTGGCGCAGGTCACCGGCGCGGGTGTGGACCGGTTGGACGAGGCGGCGTTGAAGGGGCTCGGCATCCCCGTTGCCAACGTGCCCGGAGGCTCGAATTCAGCACTGGCGGAGTATGCACTGGCATGTGCTCTGGTGCTCCTGCGGCGCATCCGCTGGGCCGACCGGCAAATTTACCGGGGCGAATATTCCGCGGCCCGGGCCCGCATGCTGGCGTCCAACGTGACGGGGCTGGAAGGCCTGATCGTGGGTGTCGTCGGGCTTGGCAATGTGGGGATGGCCGTTGCGGGCGCCTTCAAGAGGATGGGCAGCAGGATCGTGTACTGCGATCCCGGCGTCGCCGATCCGGTGGGCGCGGCCGAACTCGGAGCCAAACCCTTACCCCTGTTCGAACTGCTCTCCGATGCCGATGTTGTCACCCTGCACGTACCCCTGGTAGCAGCAACCCGGAACATGATCGGCGCCGCGGAACTGGCGGTCATGAAGCGCAGTGCGGTATTGATCAATGCAGCGAGGGGCGGTGTCGTTGACGAGAATGCATTGGCGGATGGCCTCACGCGGGGCGAGATCGGCGGCGCCGCGGTGGACGTCTATGCCGAGGAGCCGCCACGGGAGACGCACCCGCTGCTGTCGCTTCAGGGGGAGGCAGCGGAACGGCTGCTCCTCACGCCCCACATCGCCGGCGTTACACGCCAGGCCTCCGCGTATCTCTTCAGCAGCGCGTGGGACAACGTGGTTCGTGTCCTGGTACGCGGTGAGCCGCCCATGCACCGGGTATATTAGCGGCCCGGATCATGGGAGGAACCGGACCAGAGGAAGAATGACGTGATTCTCGGCAAACACTTTGGCGGTTCGGTTCTGCTCCGGGGCGCCATCCTTCTCGCCATGGCCGCCCCCGTTTTCTGGTCTTCCGGCCACGCCCAGGATTCGGAACCCTATTTCGAGGGGAAGACTCTCACCGTCTACGTCGGCCGTACGCCGGGTAGCGGCGCGGACCTCGCCGCACGCGTATTCGCCCGCTTCTGGTCCGACTACATTCCCGGCGAACCTACTATCGTGGTTCGCAATCTGCCTGGCGGCGGCGGTACGCTCGTCTGGTATTCTGGTGCAGAAGTGGCCGCGGCCGACGGATTGCACGTAATTTTTTCGTCTACCAACGGCGCCGCTGCCGTTCTGAAGGAACCCGGGTTGCGGGCCGACTTCTCCACCATGCCTTTCGTTGGCGGCCTGTTGAGCCCCAACATGGCGTACGTGCGCACTGACAGGGTCGGAAGCCCGGAGGAGCTGTTGTCCGCGCAAGGCCTGCGATTCGGCGGCCAGAGCCCGGCGCTGCGCTTCGATTTGCTGGGCCGGCTGGCGCTGGATGCCCTGGGCGCCGAATACCGCTACATCACGGGCTTTCAGGGGGCCGCCGACGTCTTCAACGCCGTGCGCCGCAGGGAAGTCGACATCCAGGTGGCGTCGCTGGGCCTCTACCGCTTTTCCATCGAACCGACGCTGGTGGCCGAAGGTCTGGCAATTCCTCTCTGGCACAACCCGTCGGCGGACATTGACGGTAACCTGACGCCGCTGGAAGTGGCCGCGGACATTCCGAGCTACACGGAGTTCTACCGGCAGGTGACCGGTACCGAGCCCTCGGGCGAGATGTTCGAGCTCTACAAGTGGATCCTTCCGAGGGTGAACAACATCGTCTACGCTGCGCTGCTGCCGCCGGGAACGCCGGAGGAGCAGGTGACCATCCTGCGGGAGAGCTTCGTGCAGGTGACTCTCGACCCCGAGTATCAGGATGAAGAGCAGACCATGTACGGCTTCAGCCTGCCGCTGATCGGAGCGGAGGAGGGCACCGAGATTCTCAACAGCCTGTACGATGTGCCCGAGGAGATCGCGGTCTTTCTGGCCGACTACGTCGACGAAGTTCGCTGACGAACGTGCTCTATTGTTGTTCCCGAGCTTGCTCCTGAGCCCGGCGCGCGCGTTCGCGTCGCTCCGCTTCAATGGCGTTCGCGTCTTCGACGTTCGGAGCAAAGTATTCGCGGCCGTCCGACTTGACGATCTTCACCATCCACATGGCGGTGTCTCCGGACAATGCGGGGTGACCGACAGCAGTAATGACTTCGCCCTGCTGGAACATGTCGTCCGTCCATCCCCGCCGAGCCAGCGACAGCTTGCCTGCCGCTTCAACGGTCCATTGCTCGATACGACCGTTTTCATCTGCGACATCGATGTAGACCCAGGCATGGGGATTGACCAACTGAAGGCCCGCGAACTCACCTTCTATGGTCGCGGTTTCCCGTGGGTTGTAAACCGCGACAAAGGCATGGTGGGCCAATGCACCCGGGAGCGGCAGCGCGCACATCAGTATGGCTACACAGACTGACGCTGGTGATCGCAGGCATATGGTGGAAGGCATGTGGCTTTAATCTCCCGGTATGACGCAGTCTTCGTAGGGATAGATTTCCTCACCGGGAGCCCAGCCCCAGGCACGCGCCATGATCAGCGGTTTGACCAGTGTCACCGGATCCGAAAGCGTCACTTCAACTTCAAGACGGCTGCCATCGGCAGATCTTGTGAAGCGCTCAACAGCCGTAAGCTGATCGCTGTGGGCGAAGCCGGCGTTGGTGTGATCCGCGGCCACCCCGTTCGTCTCGACTACCAGGGTATCGTCTTCGTAATGGCCGACCGAATAGCCCAGCAATCTCGGCTCGGGATTCGCAGGCAGCGCGCGGCCATCGGTATAGACTGTGCGCAACGCCGTCCATTCGGAATAGTACAGCGTGACGCGGTCATCGAACTGCCTGAGTTCCATGGCGTGGGGCGCCAGAATCTGGCGTGTGAATCCCCACGGCTTGCACTGGGTCAGTGACGGACTGGTGCGGGGGTCGAAGGGGTAGTTGGCCAGCGCCTCTTCGGTCAGGTGGCTCGGGATGAACTCGGACGAGTTGAAGCGCTGGGCGACCTGCCGCAACTCGGCGTACGAACGGTCCAGATTGGCGGGGTCCTCGAGGAGTTGAGACAGGTAGTCCCGGGCGCCGACCGTACAGCCTACGTGACAGAAATTGTCCTCGGCCCTCGGGGGCGGATCGCTCCACGTGCCGCTGAGGTCGGGCGCTCCTTCCGGCGCCTGCGCCACCGGACCCGTTGCGGGAAGGACGAGCACCGCAAGAATCGTGACTGCCCAGGAGAGCTTGATCGTTGCCATGCCTGCGCGCTCGACGCTCGCGCCTATTCCTCGCCGTCTTCCAGAAAATTCTCGAAGGCGCCGAAGTCCAGGTAGTCGCCCGAGCAACTGATCTCGCTCAACTCCCAGTGCAGCGGAGCCAGGCGATAGTAGAGCGTCTCCGCAACCCAGGGCTCCGCCAGGGCAATCGGGTCCTCGAGCGTGATGTCTATTTCGAGATTCAGCAGGTCGATGCGACGAAAGACCTCCGTCACCTTGAATTGATCGCTGTGCTGGTAGCCCGACCGGTCCATCCAGGTGCGCTCGTCAATGCCCACCGTCGTGACGACAAAGGTCGTATCGTCCTCCCAGTGCCCGATGGAATGACCCATCCACAGGGCCACCGGATCCTCGGGATGCTCGCGCCCGTCAGTGAAGATTCTGCGGATCGTGTGATCGTACTCGTAAAGCATGATCGTCTGCGTATCCGAATAGACGATTTCGAAGGGATAGGGATGAAAGTACACACGCGGTGTTCCGGGCGGATAGCACCGGGTGAGGACCGGATCGTTGGTTTCGGCAAGCGAAAAGCCGCCGGCATTGGAATCTCTCGCGGTGGCGAAGCGTTCCTCGCCCCAGGCGGTCAGTCGAGGCGGATCCGGAGTCCACGTGGCGCCGCTGCGAAATGTACCCTCGGGCCTGATGCGGGTCCATACACCGGCCAGGTCACGAACCGGCGCCGGGCCGTTTACCAGGGGTTCGGAGGAGACCGGGCTGCCCGTTCCGAATTGCGCGCTTGCAACGCCCGATATTCCCAGCAATACGATCATTCCGGGGACCGAACGGATTGTCCGTTCCATGGTTTACCTCCAGGGGGCGTTGTCGTTCTAGCGTGTGGGCGCGTCCAGCACTTCCCAAAGCGGGATGGCCTGACCGTCGGGCATGATTATCTCGTTGATCGCCACCGAGTGCCCCTCGTTTCTCCCGGCGCGGCCCGTGATCCGTATCTGGTCCCCCGGTTGCAGCGTGTTCTTTGTCCAGCCGCCCCGGGCAAGCTTGTTGGGCGCGGTCAGTTCGCCCTGCCACTGTTCAATTTCGCCGTCCTCGTTGGTGATGTCGAAATAGATCTGAACGTGTGGGTTGACGAACCTGAACTCCGTCACGGTGGCGTCGAGAGAAATGATGTCGGTCGTATAGGATGCCCGCCCGTGATGCGCAAACGCGGTTGACGCGGCGAGTCCGACGGTGAGCAGAAAGGTCGCGGTTTTCAGCATGATTCGCTACTCCATTAGTAGGGTGCCTGCGCAGTGGCCGCTACTCGCGGGCTCACCCGATGGGTTTCTTGCCGTGCCGGATGAACCGGGGATATGCGCCCCCCAAGCACTGGATTACGATCCAGTTGCTGCCGTCATTCTATCGGGTCGAAACTGTTGCCGCTACCTGACCAAAAGCGCGTTCCGGCTCCGACTTTGAATTTTGCACATCGGTAACTCTTGAATGGTTCTCAGTTGAAGTACACTGCCCGCCCATGAACATTTCCGGAATACATGGCTTGCGGACTGCCGCATTTCGCCGACTGGCGGTCCTTGCGGCAGGCGCATACGTACTCCCAGTGGCGTGGATTGGAGCCAGTGCCGCCCCGAATATCCTGCTGATCATCGGCGACGACATGGGCGTGGAGACACTCGCTTCCTATGGGCTCAGCGAACAGGCTCCTGCCACTGCCGCGCTGGATGCCCTGGCA
>VYEH01000005.1:0-3809 GCA_009843005.1 Pseudomonadota bacterium
GCTCCACAATGGCGGAGCAAAGGGATTTGGTTACGATATGGCAGCGATGGAGCATCTCGGCCAACATTGCTCCCGGGCTGAAAAGCGCGCGGACGAAGCCGTCTGGGATGTGGAGGAGCGCCTCAAGTGCGCCTGGCTGCAGGATCGCGTCGGTGATGAATTTACGGTTTCCGTCGCATCCATCGCCCCTTTCGGAATTTTCGTGCGGGTTCCGGATCTTGGGATCGACGGCCTTGTTCACGTTACGTCGCTGCCTCGTGACTACTATCACGTCGACGCCGGAGGCAGCGCGCTGACGGGCGAGAATTACGGCAACAGCTATCGTCTGGCCGACCGACTGCAGGTGCAGTTGACATCGGTGAGCGTGCGCGAGCGCAAGATATTGAAGGGTTCGCGAACGGGCTCCCTGCCTGCGCTTCGGCAGGCGCTCGACGCACTGAACGTCCCCGTCGAAGAAGTCGAGCGGGAGCGCCTGGACCGCATGAGCGGCGGCGGGCGCCACCAGGGGGTACTGGTGCGCACGGCGGGGATCGGGGAGATGGGCATCGCCGAGTTCGAGGAACTGGCGATCGAACGGAGCCGATCCTTCTGTTGTCTGGTACTGGATGGCGTGCAGGATCCACGCAATCTGGGCGCCTGTCTTCGCAGCGCCGACGCGGCTGGGGTAGACGCCGTCGTCGTTCCCAGGCGCCGCGCGGCAAGCCTGACCGCGGCGGCGCTGAAGGCGGCAAGCGGCGCTGCCGCTGCCGTGCCCCTCGTGCGCGTGAGCAATCTTGCCGGAACGCTTCGCTGGCTGCGTAAAGTCGGCGTGTGGATCGTCGGAGCGGATGGCGCAGCCAGCCAGACCATCTACCAGACTGGATTCAGACTTCCCCTGGCGCTTGTGGTAGGTGGTGAAGGGAGAGGCCTGCGACGCCTGACCCTCGAATTGTGCGACGAGACGTTGTCAATTCCCATGCGGGGCGTAGTTGAGAGTCTGAACGTGTCGGTCGCCGTCGGTGTGCTGTTGTTCGAGGTGCAACGGCAACTGCGCGGCCATGCGGACAGCGGTGCGTCCCGCGGAGCGCCGGGCCGGCAGACGCCGGGCCAACAGGGTTGAGACTGTCCGTATCATGAAGTAGCATCTGCGCCGGCCTGCATCAACCGCCAATGCGCAAGCGGCGCGGCCGGAATTGACGCCGGGAGGGAACGTTCCGCTGCATTCGCGATCAGGCGGAGCAGAAGGCCGAAAAATTCGTTTCTCCTTGCCTCACCGGAGATCGGGAGGCTTTGACCGTAAGGAGCCTGCATTGAGACACTACGAAGTCGTGTTTCTGGTCCATCCTGACCAGAGCGAGAACGTCCCCGCCATGATGGAGCGATATCGATCCATGATCGAGGGCGCTGACGGACAATTGCACCGCGAGGAAGACTGGGGCCGTCGGCAGTTGGCCCACTCGATCAACAAGATCCACAAGGCGCACTACCTCCTGATGAATATCGAGTGCGGCCAGGAAGCCCTGGACGAATTGGTGGGCGCGTTCCGGTTCAATGATGCGGTGTTGCGTTACCTGGTGATCAAGCGCGACAAGGCGGTCACGGACATGTCGCCCATGGCGAAGGCACGCGAAGAGGAACGCGCTCGAGAGGAGGCGGCTTCCCAGGCCGAAGCGGCGCGCGCCAGGGCGGCCGCACAGCGCAAGGCCGAGCGGGAAAGGGAGCAGGCGAGCGCTGATCAGGTCAAGGATGAAGCGAGCCCCGGGCAGCCCACGGAAAAGTCAGGCGCCGGGCAGGCTGATGAGAAGACAAGTTCCGGGCAGGCCAAGGACGAGGCGGCCGCCGAGCAGGACAAATCGGAGGCAGGCGCCGGGGACGCCGCGGCGGAAGCAGACGCCGGAAAAGCGAGTGCGGAGCAGGGCGAGGATTCCGCGGACTCCGGGGACGAATCCGGGGACGAATCCGGGGACGACTCGGGGGACAACAAGGATGAGGCAGCCCCTACAGAGGCTGCTGAAGAGTAGGGAGGAACGACATGGCACGTTATTTCAGACGCAAGAAATATTGCCGCTTCACGGCCGACAACGTCGAGGAAATTGATTACAAGGACCTTGCAACGTTGAAGCAATACATCACTGAAACGGGCAAGATCGTTCCCAGTCGCATCACCGGCACTCGTGCGAACTATCAGCGGCAACTGGCAACAGCGATCAAGCGGGCGCGCTACCTGGCGCTGTTGCCGTACACCGATCAGCACTGAGGCATCCTGTCCGCGGCAGCGGGCCAGATTCATGGCAGGTTTTGTGCAGTGGCTACTTTCACGGCGATATCGGCTGATTGTTCTGGCTGCCGTGCTGGCGCCCGTTCCGGTGCTCGTATTCGTCTCTTCGGCGCTGATGACGCTGGAGACGCTCTACCGCGGTGCCCGAAACGGCGTTTTCAGCGCAGCGGTGGCGACCGTCGTGGCAATCCCGTTGGCGTGGGCCTGGGGGGTCAGCCCCGCGGGGATGGCGTTGGAATCCGGTGTCGTGCTCTTTGCAGGAGTTGGTCTGGGCGCACTGTTGCGTCGCACAGGTTCGTTGGCGCTGACGTTTCAGGGCGTGGGACTCGTCTGCGCAGTCGGAGCCTTGCTGGCGGCTGTGCTGTGGCCGGAACCCGGCGCCTGGGTGACCGCCATTCTCGATGGGCTCGCCGAATTGGCGCGCTCCGGAGGCGCTACGGAAGAGCAGGTGAGTTCGCTCGCCGAGAACCTGGGGCCCTACTTTACGGGCCTGATGGTGGCGGGCATATACCTGCAACTCATGGCGGCGCTGCTGCTGGGAAGCTGGTGGGCGTCGAAAACTCAGGAGGAATCCCAGTTCGGCCCACAGTTTCGTCAGCTTCGCCTCGGCAGGATTCTGGGCATACCCGCGACTCTGTTGATGGCTTCCAGTCTGGTGCTGGACGGACCCTTCGTCCGCAATCTCTTTCCCCTGGCGCTGTTCGCATTCTGGTTTCAGGGGATTGCCGTGGTGCATGCCTGGGCGTGGGCAAAGCGCTGGAGCGCCGGTCTCCTGGTACCGATGTACGTGCTTCTGATCATGCCGATCACGGCTGCGGTCACGATTCTCCTGCTGGCATCGGTGGGATTGGTGGATAACTGGATCGAGTTGCGCAGGCCGTTGGCCGGGCAACCTCAAAAGAGGAATTGAAGTATGGATATCATTCTGTTGGAGAACATCGACCACGTCGGCAAGTTCGGCGAGCGCGTCACGGTGAAGCCCGGATACGCACGCAACTATCTCCTGCCGCAGGGCAAAGCGACTGCCGCGACACCTGAAAACATCGCCAAGTTCGAGGCGCGCCGGGCTGAACTGGCGGCCAAGGCGGCGGACCTGGTCGAGCAGGCTCGAATCCTCTCCGAGCAGATCCAGGGCCAGACGGTCACCATTCGCGCCAATACCGGGCCCGAAGGGAAGCTCTTCGGTTCCGTGGGCGCCGTGGATATTGCCGATGCCCTGGGAGAGCGCGATATCATGGTCGAACGCAGCTCCATTCGCTTGCCGGACGGGCCGATTCGCGTCGTAGGGGAGTACACGATCGAGGTGCACCTGCATGTGGACATCGATGCGGAATTGACGGTCGTAGTCGAAGGCTCGTCCGATCTGGCGGATGTTCCGGAGGCGGTGGCCGAACCGGAAGAATCCGGCGAGGAATACGACGAATAAACTGCCACACGACCCGGTTCTGCGACGCACCTCACAAGTACCGCGTGTGCTAAGCTGAATCGAAGAAAAAACGCCCCCGGACCATGGCCGAAGGCCTGTCCACAACCCAGCTTGGTTCACCAGTAC
>VYEH01000005.1:3819-10965 GCA_009843005.1 Pseudomonadota bacterium
ACCACAGGCTGATCTTCCTTGCCATGGGGGACCTCATGGAGCGGAACCAGCCGCTCGATGCCATCACCGTGGGCGATCACCTGCAGCGGCAGGACAAGCTGGACGATGCCGGCGGCCGCGCCTACCTGGCCCGCCTGGTAGGGAACACACCCGGGGCCGCCAATATTCGCCGCTATGCCTCGATCGTGCGCGAGCATGCCATGCTTCGCCAGCTGATCGAGGTGGGCGGGGATATCGCCGCCAGCGCCTTCGAGTCGGAAGGGCGCCAGGTGGAGGAACTGGTGGATCTGGCCGAGCAGCGCGTATTCGAAATCGCCGAACGCGGCCAGCGCAGCGGGTCCGGCTTCATAGCCGTGAAGGATATGGTCCAGCCCAGCATTGACCGGCTCGACGCCTTGAGCAAGAGCGAAGGCGGAATCACCGGTGTTGAAACCGGCTTCGAGGACCTGGACAAACTCACCGCCGGGCTGCAGGCCGGAGACCTGATCGTGATCGCCGGCCGTCCGTCCATGGGCAAGACCACGCTGGCCCTGAACATCGCGGAAAACGCAGCCATCGGCCACAACCTGGCGACGGGTGTCTTCAGCATGGAAATGCCCAGGGAGCAGGTGGCCATGCGGATGATCGGCTCCATTGGCCGTGTGAACCAGTCGCACCTGCGGTCGGGCCGATTGACCGAGGACGACTGGACGCGCATCAATTCGGCCGGATCGATGATGTCGCACGCCCCCATCTTCATCGACGATGCACCGGGGCTGACGCCAATAGAAGTTCGGGCCCGGTCGCGCCGGCTCAAGCGTGAGCACGGGTTGGGGATGATCGTGGTGGATTACCTGCAGCTCATGCAGGTCGGCGGATCCATCGAGAATCGCGCCACCGAGATTTCCGAGATTTCGCGTTCGCTCAAGAGCCTGGCGCGGGAACTGAATGTTCCGGTCGTAGCGCTGTCACAGCTCAACCGAAGCGTCGAGCAGCGCAACGACAAGCGCCCGGTGATGTCCGACCTCAGGGAATCGGGCGCCATCGAACAGGACGCCGATGTCATAATCTTCATCTACCGGGAAGAAGTCTACGATTCCGAGACGCCCAGGAAAGGTGTGGCCGAGATCATCATCGGCAAGCAGCGAAACGGCCCGACCGGCACGTTTCTGCTGACGTTCAAGGGCGAGTTCACGCGCTTCGAAAGCCATATCCCGGAAGATTACAGCGAGGGGGTGTACGGGTAGGCGACGGGCTGCGGGGCGGGCACGCCGCCTCGCGCAGCCACCGGGTTCGCAAGCTGCCTCCGTACAGCCGCCGTCGCGCAACCGCCTCCGATACAAGGTGGTATTCTCCTCCGGTGGCCAAGCCCAAACGACTCTATGCCTGCTCATCCTGCGGCGCCCGACAGCTCAAGTGGCAGGGGCAATGCCCGGATTGCGGTGAGTGGAATACGCTGACGGAAGCCGTGCCGGCGGGACCCCGTAGCGCCATACGCGGCGTCGCTGCGCCCGGCGCAACCTCATTGACGCGTCTGGACAGTCTGGAGGTCGCTCAGGTGCGGCGCCGCAGCAGCGGACTCCGGGAACTGGATCGCGTCCTTGGCGGCGGCCTGGTGCCCGGCGCCGTGGTCCTCATCGGCGGCGACCCCGGGATCGGCAAGTCCACGCTGCTGCTCAGCGCCATTGCCAACCTCAGTCGCGATGGCGGCGGTTGTTACGTGACCGGGGAGGAATCGCTCGATCAGATCGGCCTTCGCGCGGAGCGACTGGGTGTCGGGAGGGCGCCGGTGCAACTGCTCTCGGAGACCTGTGTGGAGCATATTATCGGCGCCCTGTCTCCGAAACCGCCCGAGGCGCTGATCATCGATTCCATCCAGACGCTGTTCAGCGAGAACCTGGAGTCCGCACCGGGGTCCGTGGCTCAACTCCGTGAATGCGCCGCGCAACTGGTCAGGTTCGCGAAGCAGCAGGGCGTATCCACTGTGCTCGTCGGCCACGTTACCAAGGAAGGCACACTGGCCGGTCCCAGGGTGCTCGAGCACATGGTGGATACCGTGCTGTACTTCGAAAGCGATCTGGGCAGCCGATTTCGCATAATCCGAACCGCGAAAAACCGCTTCGGCGCAGCCAACGAACTGGGGTTTTTCGTCATGGGCGAGCAGGGGTTCAGGGAGGTCAGGAATCCATCGGCCATCTTCCTCGCCCGCCGTACGCGGCCGGTGCCGGGGAGCACGACCCTGGTCACGCGCGAGAGCTCGCGCTCGCTGCTGGTGGAAGTGCAGGCGCTGGTCGATGCCAACGCCGGGCAGCCGCCACGCCGGCTTGCACAAGGGCTGGACTCAAGGCGCCTGGGCCTGTTGCTGGCGGTATTGCATCGCCACGCCGGTGTTTCGCTGGCCAACAGCGATGTATTTGCGAATGTGGTCGGAGGCTTGCGTGTCGGTGAGACGGCCGCCGATCTGGCAGTGTGCCTGGCCGTGATCTCAAGCTACAGGGAAAGTGCAATTTCCGGCGACCTGGTCGCCTTTGGGGAAATAGGCCTCACCGGGGAAGTCCGGCCCGTGCCATTCGGGGAGGAGCGTCTGCAGGAGGCCGCCAATCACGGTTTCAAGCAAGCGGTGATACCGGTTGCAAACCGGCCGCGCGGCAAGTGTCCACTGGAGGTGATTCCCGTGGAGCGGCTTGATCAGGCACTGGGCCGGGTGTTTCACAGCCGCACTTCACAACCGACGGAAAAACAGTAGAATGCGCACTCCCGCGGGCCGCAGCGGCGGCTGCGCCCGTAGATTCCCAACACAGGGGCCGGATCGAACATGGTAAGCATTCGTCTGTCACGGGGTGGAGCGAAGAAGCGCCCCTTCTACCACATTGTCGTCACGGACAGCCGCAACCGGCGGGACGGCCGCTACATCGAACGACTGGGGTTCTTCAACCCGATCGCTTCCGGGGGGGAAACTGAGCTGAACATTGATCTTCCTAGAGCCGACAACTGGCTTTCCCAGGGGGCAGCGCCAGCCGACCGGGTTGCCAGCCTGATGAAGAAGTATCGACGCAGCGAGGCGTCCTGAGCGAGCCTGCAGAACAGCCCAAGCCGATCCTGCTCGGGCGAGTGACCGGGCTTTACGGCGTGAAGGGATGGATCAAGGTTCACTCCTATACCCACCCGCGAGAAAATATCGTGAACTTCCGCCGCTGGACGCTGCGCCAGGGAGATGACCATGCGCCGATGGCGGTGGAGAATGGCAGGCTGCAGGGGCGCACCGTTGTGGCAAAGCTTCTGGAAGTCGACGACCGGGATGAAGCAAGGGCACTGATCGGTGCGGAGATCACGGTCGAACGGGACGATCTGCCACCATGTGAGCCCGACGAGTATTTCTGGGCGGATCTGGAAGGGTTGGGCGTTTGTACTGTTTCGGGCGACGATCTGGGGCGCGTCGACTACCTGTTCTCAACGGGAGCCCACGATATCCTCGTCGTAGCAGGCGAACGGCAACGCCTGATCCCTTTCGCAATGCAAAGAGTGGTTCAGGAAATCGATATGCAGCGCGGCCTGATCGTGGTCGACTGGGATCCCGATTACTAGCTCGGGAGGCACTGGCGGACTTCGGCGCAAGGTACGGCGGCTGCTTTGCAGGGCAGGTATAGCATGTTCAGATTGGCGGTGGTCGCCTTGCTTCCGGAATTGGTCGAGCCGGTCTGCCGCGCCGGCGTCGTCGGACGCGCCTGCGAGCGGGGCCTGTTGTCGGTGAACCTGGTTTCTCCACGGGACTTCACTTCCGACCGCCATCGAACCACCGACGACCGGCCCTATGGCGGCGGGCCCGGCATGGTGCTCAAGTACGAACCGGTCAGAGATGCGATTCGAGCGGCGCGGCGGGAGTTGCCGAAGGAAAACGCTGAATTCGTCCTGAGCGCGAAGGGCAAGGGATTCGACCAGGCCATGGCGCGAAAACTGGCGATGGGTTCCGGGCTCCTGCTGGTCGCGGGACGCTACGAGGGCATCGACGAGCGCATCGTGAAGGGCGAAGTTTCCGATGAACTCTCGCTGGGCGACTTCGTGCTCAGCGGGGGCGAACTCGCCGCGGCTGTGGTCATCGACGCGGTGGCCCGGTTGCTTCCCGGAGTGCTCGGCCACGAGGAATCCGCGCTGTACGACTCGCATATGGAAGGACTCCTGGGGCATCCCCAATATACGCGCCCGGAGACGGTGGACGGCATGGGCGTGCCCGAAGAACTGTTGGGCGGCCATCATGAAGCCATTCGTCGCTGGCGGCTCAAGCAGGCGCTGGGCGTCACCTGGCTCAGGCGGCCTGAATTGCTGGAGAGACGGGCGATGACTTCCGAGGAGCAGGAACTGCTGCAGGAATTCATGCGCGAACATCGAGCCGGCGACCCCTGAAGAACATATTTTTGTGGCAGGCGTGGCGCGGGTAGGGTACCCTGCGCCCCGCAAGGGCGAACACGCCTTTCCCGCTGACGATTGTCGTGAACGAGTCCTGACACCGGGCACCGTGTAGGCTGTCCGATGGACGGAGACCCAAGAGGAATTCAGCGATGTCGAAACTCATCCAGGAAATCGAGCAGGAACAGCTGAATGCGGATATTCCCGAGTTTGGCGCCGGCGACACCGTCGTCGTTCAGGTCAGGGTGAAGGAAGGCAGCCGGGAGCGGCTCCAGGCCTATGAAGGCGTGGTCATCGCCAAGCGAAACCGTGGCCTCAATTCCTCCTTCACGGTTCGCAAGGTATCCCATGGAGAAGGGGTGGAACGGGTATTCCAGACCCACAGTCCGCAGATTGCCAGCATCACACGGAAACGCCGGGGCGATGTACGCCGGGCAAAGCTCTACTATTTGCGTCAGCGCAGTGGAAAGTCCGCGCGGATCAAGGAGAAGATCTAGTCTTCTCCCGGGAACGGTTGCGGCGGCGCTGGCCGCCCTGCAACTGTGGTTGCTCGGAGGCTGTGCGTCCTACATCGGGAACATGGCTGCCGACACGCTGTCTGCCGCGGTCCTCAATCAGCAGGACCCGGATGTAGTTGAGTCCGGACTGCCCGCCTACCTGCTGCTGGTCGATGGAATGATCAGCCAGAACCCGCAACAGGCGGGCATGCTGGCGGCCGGAGCGGAACTCTACGCTCTCTACGGTTCCCGCTTCGTGGACGATGATGAACGTTCGGCGTTCATGACAGCTAAAGCCCGGGACTACGGCCGGCGCGCGATCTGCCAGGCGTACAGCCGGGCCTGCGGCTGGGAGGGCCTGTCATACGACCAGTTCGTCTCCGAACTGGATGACGTGGGCCGGCGGCAGGTGCGCTACCTGTATGCGTACGCCGTCAGTTGGCTGAGCCATCTGGATGCCACCAGTTCCGACTGGAACGCGGTGGGCGAGGTGCCCTGGGTGCAGGCCGCCATGGAACGCGTCGTGGCGCTGGACGACACGTACGATAACGGCGGCATACATGTCTACCTCGGTATGTTGTATTCCTTGCGGCCCCCGGCGCTGGGAGGACAGCTCGACCTGGCCAGGGACCACTTCGACCGCTCGATCGCGATTTCCGGAGGGAGGGATCTGTCGGCGAAGGTGGAATACGCGCGCCGATATGCGCGCATGGTGTTCGACAGGGAACTTCATGACCGTTTGCTGACCGAAGTAATCGAGGCGCCCGCGGAGGAGCCGGGGCGGACATTGTTTAACGTGTTGGCTCAACAGGATGCGATAGAATTGCTCGCGTCCTCCGGGGACTACTTCTGATGCAGGACGTCAAACACGAACATTCGGCGATGCAACGGGGCCTTTGCCGCGGGCTCCTCGGGGCAGCAGTCCTGCAGCGGGGATTGCGGTTTGCATCGCTGCTCGCACTGGGTGCATTCGCCGTCCACGCCTCGGCGGCGGAGTTCAAGCTCGCCACCGTGGCGCCCGACGGCACCGCCTGGATGCAGGAGATGCGCGCCGGAGCGCAGCTGATCGAGCAAAGGACCGACGGCCGAGTTCAGTTCAAGTTTTATCCGGGTGGTGTCATGGGCAACGACGCCCAGGTGTTGCGCAGGATGCGCGTCGGGCAAATTCACGGCGGCGCGTTCGCGGTATCGGGCATGCTCGACCGTTACAGTGCGATCAGCCTGTACGGGGTGCCGTTAATGGTGCGGTCGCACGAAGAAATCGACTATGTCCGCGAGCGCATGGATCCGGGCTTGCACGAGGGCCTGGAAGACTCCGGTTTCATCTCGTTCGGGTTCATAGAAGGCGGTTTCTCGTTCATGATGGCCAATGAACCCGTTCGCGGCGTGGAGGACATGCGCCGGCGGAAGGTCTGGATTCCCGAAGGCGATCAGGCAAGCATGGTGGCGCTGGAAGCCCTGGGGCTGTCGCCGGTGGTGCTGCCGATCACCGACGTTCTCACCGGTTTGCAAACCGGCCTTCTGGATATCGTGGCGGCTCCGCCGACGGTCGCCCTGGTCTTGCAGTGGCATACCAGAATCAAATACGTTACCGATCTGCCGGTGGTGTATTCCATGGGTATTTTCGCATTGGATGCACGGTCGTTCCGGCAATTGCCCGAAGGCGATCGGCAGATTGTTCGGGAAGTCATGACGGATGTCGTTCAACGTCTGGATCGCCAGGCACGCGCCGACAATGCCCAGGCCCGGGAGGCGATGGAAAACATGGGTATCGAATTCGTTTCGGTCGACCCGGACGATGTGTCCGAATGGCGGGCAACCATCGCCGGCGCGATGCCCCGATTGATCCAGCGCAATATAATCGACGCCCGATTCTATGGTCAGCTACAGGGCATTCTGGAAGAGTATCGGCGTGGCGAGAGCGCCGGTACAGCGCCTTAACCAACCCTTCAGCATGCTGTTGAGCGCGGCGTGAAAGCCCGGCACGCGCGTTGGCTGCAGCAGGCGGACCGCTGGGGCCGCTGGCTTGAAAACGCTGTCCTGTTCTTCCTGTTGGGCGGTCTGATCGTGCTGTCCGCCAGCCAGATCGCGCTTCGCAATATCTTCTCCACAGGGCTGCCGTGGGCGGATCCTGCAGTCCGCATGATGGTCCTCTGGCTCGCATTGGCCGGCGGGATCGCCGCGGGCGGCGCCCGTAAGCAGATCGCCATCGACGTGGTGACCCGGCTGCTTCCGGCACGCGCGCGCCGGATGGCCGATACGGTCG
>VYEH01000306.1:0-4072 GCA_009843005.1 Pseudomonadota bacterium
ATTGCACGCCGCGCCGGGGTAACTGTCATAAGTCGAATCGAGAACGGCGCCAGAAAACGTGATCGCAAGGTTTTCAGACGCGGCCCAGCGGCCGTCGAACTCGACGCCGGTGCTGCTCGAGGCCGCGGCGTTCTGGATGATGAATTCCGGAGCGCCGAAGAAGACCGGTGCGAGAGCCGAAACCTGCCGATTGGCAAAATCCGGCTGGAACGCTACGATGTTGAGCTCCAGGCGGGGGTCCGCCAGCAACGTCTTGAGTCCGATTTCGAGGGTCTCCGCCTCCTCCGGGTGATAGACGAACTGCTCCACGTCCGGCGCCGACATGCCAACGCTGAAGCCTCCTGACTTGAATCCCTCGGCGTAGCGAAGGAACAGCATACTCTGGTCGGTCACGTCCCAGCTCAACTGAATCTGGGGATCCGTGGAAGAATTGTCCACGCGACCGGCAACGCAGACTTCCGTATTCGGATCGATTCTCGGGGGCCTCAGGAATGCATTGAAACCATTCGTCTCGGTACCGATCTCGCAGCCCGGTCCGTTGTCGCTGTGCAGCAGACTGACGATCTGGCCCGCGTTGTTCAACTCATAGTGGCCCGTGCCGTTCTGCATCTGGCCTGTCTTGTCCACCTGCGTCACGCGTGCGCCGATATCCAGAGTCAGGTTTTCTCCGAGGTTGAAACCTAAATTCACGAAACCGCTCAGCCATTCGGCCTCTTCGTCGAAATAGGTATCGTTGGGAAACGGCGGGGCGAACCGATTGTCGGCAACCGGAGTAACGCCGATCGGAGACCTCGGGCCGGGCGCCGCCGCGATGATCGCACCGAGGTTGTTGTTGTCGAAGACGCTTTCCTGCCAATACACGCCTGCCATCCATTCGAATGCGCTGTCCGGCGCGCTCTGGACCCGGAATTCCTGCTGAGTGGCTTCGTAGCTATTGAAAATCGGCACGGGGTAGAAGTTCACGGCAGTCGCATCGGGATCGGTCAACTGGTTGAAGTCGAACTGGATCCTGTTGGTCTGCGAGATGAACGAAAAATTTTCGGCATCGTATTCGAGAATGAGGTTGACCCGCGTACCGTCCTGCGTGCGCCGTTCAGTGGCCTCAGTCAGCGGTTCTTCGGACCGGACAAAGGCGCCCGCGGGAAAGCCCATTCCGGCGAAGTTTATAAATGGCGGTAGCCTGGCGGCGCGCACGGCTTCGAGCGCGGACGGGCCGTCGACGCCATCCCAGGAGACATCGTCGATACCGTTGCTGGGATTCGCATTGCAGAGATTGAAGGCACGCATGCCCGGGCCGGGCCGGTCGTTCGGAGCGCAGTAGGCATATTCGGTGGTCCCGCCGTTGCCCATTGACTCGTACCAGGTCGTCATCAGGGTTGCGGTGAAGTAATCCGACGGGCTGAACTCGAGCGTACCGCGCACTGCAGTGTCCTCGGAGGAACGAGCCATGCGGTCTCCGTTCTGCATCCACCCACCGCGCTCATCGACAATGGCGGCGATCCGCGCACCGAAACCTTCCGTCACCGGGCCACCCAGCGCGAACTCCAACTGGTTCTCCTCGTCCGTACCGATGCCGGTTCGCACGTAACCGTTCAACGCATCGCCAGGCCGCCTGCTGATCAGATTCAGAGCGCCTGCCACGGCGTTCTGGCCCGCAAACAGCGGCTGCGGCCCCCGCACGATCTCGATTCGATCCAGATCCAGAAAGGCGGTGGTCGTGGTGCGGTCGCGGCCAAGGTATGCACCGTCTATGAAACTCGCCACGGACGGCTCGAATGCGGGATTGCCACCCACCGTGCCGACGCCGCGGATCACCGTCGCGATGCCGATCACCGTATCCCGCATCGTCAGGTTGGGGACAAACGTTGCCATGTCCACCGCGTTGACCAGGTTGAGCTCGTTGAGCAGCTCACCGGTCTGGGCCACGATGGACAATGGGATGTCCTGCAACGATTCCTCGCGCTTGGTAGCGGTGACGATGACCTCTTCGAGTTGAATCTGCTGGACCTGAGCGAACGCACCAGTGGGCAGCGCCAATGCCGCCAGAGCGGCCGCTGCGCGCGCCATTCTGGCGACTAACCGATATTGGGAACCCATCAAGCCTCTCCTTCGATCAAATGGGCGGATCAATACAAGCGAAATTCGAGTCATATTTCTTGTGCAGCCGTCCCAAGTATAGAGAACAAACGATTGCAGACTGAAAAGAATTTGTGATTGGCGCCATTCACGCTGTGAATGACTTGTGTCGCGTCGCCGACGCATACGCCCGGATCAGGTGCTCCCTCAACCACACATTTCCCGGATCGTGGGTCTGGCTGCGGTGCCAGATCAGAAGCACACGGAACGCCCTCTCGGGAATGGCGGTTTTTAGTCGGGCGACCGGATAATGAGCGAGAAACCGCTCGGCGATGAGCCGCGGCATCGTACCCACCAGGTTGGAGTTCTCGATCACGCTCAGCATCGCATAGAAGTGCGTGACCCGAACCATGATCGCATCCGCACGTCCGTTGGCGCGAAGGAACCGCTCGGCGACGAAGCCCCTGTGATCGCGAGCCTTGAGACAGACATGGTCCAGGGCCAGCGTTTCGTCCAGATTCAACGTCTTGCCCGCGTACGGATGCCCCTGACGAACCAGGGAAATCAACGTATCCTGGCCGATCTGGCTGACCTCGAACTCCTCGTCAGCCAGGGAAACGTGGTCGATGGCCAGATCGATTTCCCCGGATTTCAATTCGTCCTTGAACTCGTCCACGAATCCACCTACCGCATTCAGTCGAATCCTGCCCGAATTCGGGCCGATCGCGTTCAGCAGCGACGCCAGCACGAAGTGCTCCAGGTGTTCGATGCCTGCGATGTTGAAAGCGCGTGGCTGCGTCGGGTCGAAAACGGCCCTGGCGGCCAGTCCATCGCGAATCAAGTCCAGCGCCGGATTGAACGATGACGCCAACTCCCGCGCCCGGGGCGTCGGCTGCATGGTATTGCCCTGGCGCACGAACAATTCATCGTCGAACAGGGCCCGAAGCCGCTTCAGGGCATTGCTCGCCGCGGGCTGACTCATGCCGATCCTGTTCGCGGCATAGGTCAGATTGCGCTCCTGGTAGATCGCCTCGAAGACCGTGAAGAGGTTCAGGTCGATGCGCCGCAAGTTCGACATGGATGGTATATTCACCGAACGAATGATCTTTTATAACAGATATTCATTTCAGTTACAGCCCCACGGCCACGTAGCATAGGCGGGTTGCCATGGACTTCTGACTCCCAACGTGCGATCAGGGGTAATATGCCTCGCCGAATCCAGCGGAGGTTGCCTGAGAATATGAGAAAACCCGTTCCAGTTCTCGTCGTCGTCCTTTCCCTGCTGACATTTGTATCCGATAACCGGCTGCCCGGTGGCAACTTCGGTCTTGTCGGCACCGCAGCAGCCCAGGAAGGGCCACCCAACATCGAAGGCGTGTTCGGACCGTCGGGGGGTCCCGGCGCCGGCCTGGGAGGACTGGGACCGCCCGACGAGAAAGGCCAGCGCGCACTCGACACCTACACCAACGAGGAACTCATTGCGCTGGGCAGCGAAATCTACAATACGCCCGCGCTGTGCACGACCTGCCACGGCGTCAACGGCGAGGGTCTTATCGGTCCGACCTTCGTGAATCCGCCAAGCCCGTATCTCATCGCCTACCAGATGCAGAGCAACCCGCAGATGGCCGTGGTGGTCGAACTGCTCGACCCGACCGTAATCGACGCATTCGCCCTGACCTACTACATCACGCAGTTGCGCGGGCACGATACGGAAGCCATCGACCGGGGTGTACTGCTGGACGAACTGGCCAGCCTGCGGGTGGTCGGTCAGGGGCAGTTGGTGCTGTCACGCCGCGACCGGCTCGTGGAACAGATCGCACCGTTCGAGACCGTGAACGCCGACTGGACGCGCAAGGCCGGCGAAGGGTCGCTGGAGAAGGAATACGATGTCACCGTCGTGGAGGAATACGAAGCCGGCGAACCGAAATTCACGCCAGAACCCGGGCGCACCTACTTCTACGAGAACCTGGATCAGCCAAACTCCTTCTACTACCAG
>VYEH01000306.1:4082-10894 GCA_009843005.1 Pseudomonadota bacterium
CGTTGGCGACGCCGCCAGCCGCGAGCTCATCGGCGCCAACGAAACGCCCGCAGCGCTGAGCGGCCAGGTGCACCCCACGGTGCGGTCGCCGGATGCGCGCTACGTTTATATCACCGGTCCGGCGGCGGCCGGCGCGCCGGAGGGCAACATGGAGATCGTGAGTCCCGCGTCGCTGCTGAAGGTGGACGCCCTCACGCTGGAACCGGTCAGGCAGTTGATCGTCGGCGGCAGGCTGCACCACGGGCAGGTGTTCCGGGACCGGTACCTGCTGATGGATACCTTCGCGCGGGACCCCGACGGCCTGGACGTCTTCCTGCTGGACCCGCAGACCGATGAGATCCTCGGCGGCATCCAGTGCGAGGACCTGGGCGGATCCTGCTACACGGCCTTTACGGACGACGAATACATCTACCTGCTGATGCAGCCGGCCGGTTACGGCCCGCAGGCCTTCTCCGGCATCATCGGCGGGGAGCAGTTCGTGCAGGGCAGCGTCACGGTCCTGCGCCCCTACTGGGTGGCCAGGATCGATCCCGACAACTGGGAGGTGGTGCGCGAGTACCCCCACCCCGGGTACCGGGCCAACTGGATCGTGCTCGATTCCGCCGGCGAATTCATGTACGTACCCTCGGGCGGGACCTCGAACATCAGCAAGATCAATCTGGAAACCGGCGAGATCGCCTGGGTCTCGGGGACCGGCACAGGCCCCTACGGCGCCAACCTGAACCCGGACGAGACGGAGATCTGGGTGGCCGACAAGGGTGAGGTGACGGGATTCCGCGGTCGCACGGTCACGGTCATCAATACCGAGAACCCCCGCGCCAAGGAGACCCTGTTCGGGGCGTACACGGTCGACCACCTGCTGCTGTCGCCCAACGGCCGGGAGATGTGGGCGACCAGTAATGGCGAAGGCACCATCCACGTCTTCGACGTGGCCACCAAGGAGACGCTCGACGTCATCGAGATGCCCGGGTACGGCAACCCCCATGGCCTGGTCTGGGTCCACTACGATGAGGACGGCAACGGCCGGGTGATCCGCGACCAGGGCGGGTTCCATGGGGGCATCGACCCGTACCGTGGGGTGATGCTTGATTACTGAATGAAATTTCGCCGGCGTTGGATTGACGATTTACCGACCATCGACTTACGTTTGACCGACGATTCGCCGACCTTTGACATACGATTGAACTGCCTTGTGGCGCCACTGCCGGCCCCCGGCGACGCCTGAACCAGGGGACAGACATGCAAGAGACCTCAACCCGCGGAAACTGGATCTTCAGCGTCGCCCTGCTGATGCTGATGTGGGGATTGGTGGGGCTGCAGCGCAACGCCTCTTCCTTCCTGGGGCCGCACATTGCCGCGGAGTTCGGGCTCAACCTGGGCGGTGTCGGCTCCATCGCCCTGGCGTTCGCCGTCGCGTGGGGCGTCGGCTCGCTGCTGGCGGGACGGCTGGCGGACCGGCACGGCACCAGGCCCATGCTGCTCATCTTCGGAGCGATCACCGCGATTCTGGGATGGGTGTCGGGGCTGGCCGCGACGATAGCGATCTTCATCGCCATCCGTACTGCGCTTGGCCTGGCAGAAGGCGGTGTGCTGTCGCCGATCATGAACGCCGCGCGCCGCACCGCGCCGCCCGCGGCCCGGGCGCGCGTCGTCTCGCTGATGTTTATCGCCTTCATCGTCCTTGGCATGGTCCTGGCGCCGCCCCTGCTCGACGGCATCGCCAACAGCTACGGCTGGCGAACCGGGTTCTTCATTGCAGCCGGACCCATGGCCGTCGTGGTGGTTCTGCTGCTGCTCTTCTTCAGGGAACCGGCCCTGGAACGGGGCGCCGCACATGCGCACGGGGACGGCGGCGAGCGGACGCCGCTCCTGGCCATCCTGCAGACAAGGAACGTCTGGATCAGCGCGCTGATGTCGATCTGCAGCATGGGCCGCGTATTCACGTTCATGGTTTTCGGCCTGTTCCTGCTGGGTAGCGACGCCGCCAACGGGGGGTATTTCATGCTGGCAGGCCCGGTGATCCCCCTCACCGTCAGCGTTGCCCTGCTGGCGGACGGACTGGGCGGATTCGCCTTCACCTGGATCGCCGACCGCACCGGGCACCGCCGCAAGGTCGTCATGTACGCCTTTCTGGCTGCAATGGTGTTCGGGCTCATCTTCGCCCGCCTGCCGGCCGAAGTGCCCTATGCGATCCTGCTCATCAGCATCTTCGGCTTCATGTTCTGCGGCGGCGCGGTCTCGCCGCTGGCGGTGGGCGTGATTCCGGCCGAGGCGGTCAACCCGCGGGACGCGGTCACGGCCACAGGCACAGCCAACGCCATCGGCGAAATACTCGGCGCCGGGTTCACCACGTACGCCGTAGGCGCCATCGCCGTCACGGCCGGCCTGCACACCACCATGCTGGTGCCCGTGGGCCTGATGCTGGCGGGGGCCGTGCTCGCGTGGGCGCTCGACGACATCCGCGCCGACCGCTCGGCGCCGGATTGAACCGCGTCAGGACGATCCGGTCGCGAACACCAGGCATATCGAGAGGCACTACCCACAAAGCAATCTTCCATCTTCAACGAACTCCAGGGCGTCGGCCTGAAGCAGACCTGGTACGACGCCGATGGCATCCGCACCCGAGTGATCGAGGCCGGCTCCGGTTACCCATTGTTCCTTCTGCACGGCACCGGCGGCCACGCCGAAGCGTACAGCCGCAACATTGCCGCCCACGCGGAACATTTTCGGGTGATCGCATACGACATGGTCGGTCACGGCTACACTGATGCGCCTGACATCGACTACGACGAACAGGCTAACGTGGATCACCTGCGTGACCTGATGGATGCGATGGGTATCGAGTCGGCGCACCTCTCCGGCGAATCCCTTGGCGGGTCGGTCGCCGCCTGGTTCGCGCTGCAGTATCCAGAGCGTGTCGGCAAGCTCGTGCTCAACACCGGGCTGCCGCTGTCACCCAATACACAGCAGGGCATCGACCAGATGGAGGACTTCCTGGCGCGCTCACGCAAGGCCACTGGCACCCCCACCCGGGAAACCCTCGCAATGCGCATGAAGTGGCTGTTCCTGGAAGAAACGAGCCTCACGGAGGAACTCCTCGAGACGCGGTTTCGGATCTATTCCCAGCCGGGACGCGCGGCAGCCATCCGCAAGTTGACGGAACGGGCCATCGGCGGGCTGATCGACCCGGCAAACCAGGAGTCCTGGTACCGGCCCGATCGGCTACGGGAACTGAAGTGCCCGACGCTGTTGCTGTGGACCCATCACAACCCCGGACAACCCGTCGAACTCGCCCGTCAGGCCGCCGCCGACATCCCGGATGCGCGGGTGGTCGTGCTGGACAACAGCTCGCATTGGCCCCAGTGGGAAGAACCCGAGGCGTTCAACAAGGCGCAGATCGAGTTTTTGCTGGGCTGATTCAGGGCCGCCTGAATTCGCCGGCCCAGCAAATACCGCACCTTACTCCGGATCTTCGAGTATCCGCTCGGCGCTGCGCCGGGCAACCTTCCAGCCGGCGTCGGTGCGGACCAGGTCGTCGTGATATATCCACAACGCCCGGTTGGCGTCGCGGAACGGTGGCGGAGTCGCCGACTTCTCACCGCTGTCGTAACGGAAGCCGAGCATGTATGCCTGGCAGTGGGCATGGTCCCTGTCGTGCACGTCCACCATGAAGTTGGTGAACACGTGGCGGAGAATCAGCGTCGGGGATCGCCTGCGGACCTGTGCAAGGATCGCTTCCCTGCCCTTCAATTCCGTACCGCGGCGGCGCCATACGGCATCGGCGGTAAAGTAACCGACGAACTCCTCGAACTTTCCCGAGTCCAGGCAATGGCCCATACGGACCATGATTTCCCGGCATTCCCGCTCGGTGCGGCGGCGCTCGTCCTCGTCCACCTCAGGCATTGCCCGCGGTACGTTTGCGACTTGCCCGCTCATCCGCCCGGTCCGGCCGGAGTCCAGGCCGCGAAGCCCATTCCCGCTCCGGTTCCGGCTTCCGACCGGTAGCAGGGCACGTAGTCGATCAAGTCCATTTCGAGTTCCGTCTCCCACAGCACGCCAAGGGCGGCAATCCAGTTCTTGTATTCCGAGGTGCCTGCTTGAAGGACGTTCTCCGGAACCGACAGCAGCGTATCCAGGTCGCGCTCCTGCAACGCCCGCAGCAACCGCCTGTCAAGCTCCTCGTCGATCGCGAAGTGCGTCAGGCCGCCGGAACCGGCGACCGCCACGCGGGCATCCTTCTTCCAGGTTTTAACCGCCCTTCCCATGGAACGCCCGAATTCGAAACAACGCCTGACCGGCGGCTGGTTGGGCTCGAAGTAGGTGTTCATGAGCACCGGCACCAGCGCCATCGGCCGGTCGTCCAGCAGGCGCCGTACGATGAACCCGACGGCATGGCCGATGCCCCGCAGTCCCTCCGGGTCGACGGGCTGGACTTCCGAGGACGTCACATCGAATCCGTCGCGGATACCCTGAGTGATGATTTCCAGGGCCAGTTCCGAAGCGATCGGGTAAGCCTCATCCCGGGGCGGGCAGCTTGCCGCGAGAATCTCGCATACCGCCTCGGGCAGGTCGGTCCTCGCTTCGGGATCGAATCCACAATTGACGAGACTCTCGCCGCAGTACACCGCAAACGGTGGCTGGATGTCCCGGCGAAAGTACTCGTAGTGGTCGTCGCCGATGATGATCATGGCATCGAGGCGCGCTTCGCGGATGCGTGCGGCGAGAGCGTCCAGCGCCCGCTGACAGTCCGCGAACGCGGCCTGGCGGGTCGCAAGCGAATTCTGCTTGGCGAAATTCGCGGCGCCGCGCAGTGCCAGCAGTTCGTCGTAGGAGTAGGTATTGCCGCGAAAATGGATCCGCGGAATCTCCATCATGTCGGCGGTCCGGCTGCGTCCCCAGATCGCAGGATCGATAGTGAGCAACGGCCCGTGGGACGTACCGAAACCAAAAACAAGATCAGCCACGACGACTCCAGGTCGACAGAGAATCACAATAATGCACGCGAGACATTGTAGTGAGTTCAGCCCCGATACCAGAAATGGATATTGATAATGGGCGTTTATTCATAGCGCAAATGACAGCGTGACAGGCAAAAACGCGCGCTCCGGCCATGCCTGGTAAAAATAAGCGGCCATCACGAAAAAAAATGACTGATGTACGCAGGGGGCAGGATTGAATGAGGCGCCGGTGCTATCCTCGCTTCCGCATCGCGTTGCACCTTGAATCATGACGGCACACAACGACATTGAGCAATTGGAACTGTGGATTGGCGGGGAGCACACGCCCTCATCGAGTGGCAGGTACTTCGACGATCTGGACCCCACCGACGACTCGCTGTTCTGCCGGGTCGCAGAAGCCACCGCCGAGGACATGGATCGCGCCGTGCAGACGGCACACGAAGCATTCCAGTCCTACCGCCAGACCACGCCTCGCCAGCGCGAACAGTGGCTCGCCCGCGCCGCCGACATCATCGAGCGCGACCGGGACAGCATCGCCGACACCATCGTCACCGAGAACGGTTCGCCCATCATCAAGGCGCGCTTTGAAACCCTGGCCGCTGCCGACTACATCCGTTCGGCTGCCGGCATCACCCGCCGAATCGTCGGCGAAACGCATCCGTCGGACAACCCCGGCCGCATGGTAATGAGCGTGCGCGAACCGCTGGGCGTGGTGGGCAGCATCACTCCGTTCAACGTGCCCTTTCTGAAGGCCGCCAAGCTCAGCGCCGGCGCCCTGGCCACAGGCAATACGGTGGTCGGCCTGGCATCTGAATTCACCCCCAAGTCCGTGTTGCTGATGGGACGCGTCTACGAGGAGGCGGGCTTCCCGCCCGGCACCTTCAACGTCATCACCGGCTTCGGCGCCGACATTGGCGACAGCCTGACCACCCATCCGTTGGTGAAGGCCGTCCTGTTCACCGGCTCGAGCGCCATCGGCAAGCACATTTCCGCCCTGTGCGGCCGGCACATGAAGCGCTGCGTGCTCGAGCTTGGCGGCAAGAGCCCGTCCCTGGTG
The DNA here is from genome assembly GCA_009843005.1 of Pseudomonadota bacterium. Lineage (GTDB taxonomy): Bacteria > Pseudomonadota > Gammaproteobacteria > Steroidobacterales > Rariloculaceae > UBA6522. Next base: position 10,098 of record VYEH01000306.1, read on the forward strand.
CTGGCCGATGCGGACGTGGACGCTGCAGTGGATGCCGCCGCCATGGCGTGTTTCTTCTTTCAGGGCCAGGGCTGCATGGTGACCAGCCGTGTGCTGGTGGAAAGGCCGATCTTCGACGAGTTTGTTGACAAGCTAAGGGCCAGAGCGGAGCACGCCGCGGAGCACCAGATGGGCGACCTGCGCGACCCCGGCACGTGGGTGGGGCCGATCATCTCTGAACGGCAGAGAAACAGAGTGCGCGCCCACATCGAGGATGCCCGCGCCAAGGGCGCCACGGTGGTCGCCGGTGGCGAATGGGTCGGCAACTGTTGTCAACCCACGATCCTCACGGGCGTCAGGGAAGGCATGACGGTGTTTCGCGAAGAGACCTTCGGGCCAGTGGATGCGATCTACCCGGTCGACGGGCTCGAGGACGGACTCGCGCTGGCAAACGACACCAACTACGGGCTGTCGGCCGCCGTCTGGACCCGGGATATCGACAAGGCCATGCTCTACGCACACGGCATCGAGTCCGGCACCGTGCACATCAACGCCGCGACCTTCTATGACGAGCCCCACGTACCCTTCGGCGGCGTCAAGGACAGCGGCATCGGCCGGGAAGGCACGGAAATGGACATCGAGGCGCTGACCGAATGGAAGCTGATTACGCTTCAACTGCCTGGCAAGCGTGCTTTCGGCGCCCCGGCAGTGGTGGATTGAGATGAAGCTGTACTACCTTCCAGGCGCCTGCTCCCTGGCCATCCATATCGTCCTTGAGTGGATCGTCGAAGCGTACGAAGCCGTAGCGGTGACGAGCG
>VYEH01000343.1:0-8913 GCA_009843005.1 Pseudomonadota bacterium
CCCTCGAAATGCGACGTTTCATTCTGAACAAGCGTGTTGTGCGCGATCGTTTGCTTGGCCCAGGTGGTGTTTTCCGTCAGGTAATTGCCGCCGCCCTTTTGCTCGATGTTGACGAAACGCGCCATCCCGTAATCCTGAAGAACTTCGTCACCCTTTTCGTAAAGGGAGAATGAGAGCTTGTCGTAGTGGCCATGGCTCAAGCCCTGGGCGGCGTACTTGAAGACGAGTGTCAAATCCTCATCGCCCTGGCGCAGAACGGCAACGCCACCTTGCTGGCCATTGGCCCCGTCGGTCAGGTTGATGGACGATTTCTCGAACGGTTGCGCTCTGCCATCGCGAATGGCGGCAGCAACGGAGAATCCTGCGTCATCCAGGAGGACCTGGCCTTGCTCTTCGGCAATGCTCAGGAGCTGCGGATCCTCCCCGCCCACGAGGTAGGCGATGTCAACCGCCGTAACCAATTCGCGGGAATGATAGGTCATGCCTTTTTGGGCATCGTTCAGGGGGAAAAACTCGCCATTCGCATCAGACAACTGCAAAAGCGCATCCACGCCTTTCAGGAGCACGCCGTTCTTGTGCTCGAAGATGTTCATATCGGGCATGACGTTGTGAAGGCTCTGGGCGAAAACCAGGAACGGATACATGGCGTAGCGTTGGTAGTAGGGGCCTTCGGTGTAATAACCGTCCGGCGAAAAAGGTTCCTCAAGGTTCGCCAGGAAACCGGCCCTTTGTCCTTCCACCCGTATGAACCCGCCGTCGTCGTCGGTGGCGCCCACGCCAAGGCCGTCGTCCTGGATGCCGTACAACGCACGCTGCACCAGTTCCTCGTCTTCCATGACCAGGCCAATCATCCCCACTGCCGCGCTGCCCCAGGTGCTGTGGTTGTGCACCCGGTTGAAGAACTGCGGATTCTCGACCGAGATGAAATCGGCAAACGGGCGAAAGAGATTCTGTTCCAGTGTTTGCCGTTCCTCTTCGGGTAGCCAGTCATGGATGGCGTCGTAAGCCTGGCTCACATATACCAGCCAATTGCTGTCGTTCAGGCATTGCCAGAACAGCTTTCCCCTCGCATAGGACCGTTCCTGGGGATGAAGGGGCAGGTTTTTGTACATGGCCTCATACTGGAAAAGCATGTCCCGGACATAGACTGCGTATTTTTCATCCTCCAGGATCTGGAACAGTGCTCCCGCCTGTTGAAGAATCAGAAAATTGAGCTTGTGCCTCTCGTGCGTATAGCCCCCGGAAAAATCCCTTGGGATCGGGGTGTCGACTCCGAGTTCGATTTCAGCATCGACTTCCGCCTTGACGCGCTCCAAGGTGGCATCTAACAGGGGGATGGTGCCCAACTCCGCCCTGATTCTCTCGACACCGACCTCGGTCAGGACCAGATTGGGGTGTGCGCCCGCCCGCGATACCAGTGCGAGGGCGACCGCGAATATCAGCCTTGCTATGGCCATTCTGCCTGGTGCATTCATTTTTCTCGCAGCCTGAAGAGAGTTTCGTCCACGATTCCCTGCGGTCCAACTATCTTTGCACGCGCCCCGAGGAGTCACCTCCCATGAGACGCGTCACTTCGGCGACGGTCACGCGATTGAAATCGCCCGATATCGAGTGCTTGAGACAGCTTGCAGCGACCGCGAACTCCAGGGCCTGCTGCGTGTCGTCGTAGGCGTTCAGGCCGTATATCAGGCCCGAGGCGAAACTGTCGCCGCCGCCGACGCGGTCGATGATGTCCATGATCTCATACCGTCGCGACAACCTGAATGCTTCTGAGTCGCGCAGGCAAGCGGACCAGCCATTGCGGTCGGCGCTGTGAGACTCACGCAGGGTGATCGCGATCATGGCCATGTCGGGGTATTGCGCCAGCACGTTCGCGCTAAGGGCCTCGTAGCGGGCCGGGTCCAGCTTTCCCGCCTTGACGTCGACACTGGCGGAAATGCCCAGCGATTTCTGGCAATCCTCTTCGTTGGCGATGCCCACGTCGACATGCCTGACCAGTTCCGTCATCACTTCGGGCGCCGATTTGCCGTACTTCCACAGCTTGCCGCGGAAGTTGAAATCGCAGGATACAGTGACGCCGGCCTTCCTGGCCGCGACCATGGCTTCAAGGCTCAGTTCGGCCGCGGATGCACTGAGCGCCGGGGTGATGCCCGTGATGTGGAACCACTTGGCGTCGCGAAAAATCGCCTGCCAGTCGAAGTCGCCGGGCTGTGCAATGCAGATCGATGAGCCGTTGCGGTCGTAGACGACCTTCGAGGGCCGCTGGTTCGCGCCGACTTCGAGAAAGTAGATGCCGATGCGATCGCCGGAGCGAATGATATGAGAGTTATCGACGCCGAATCGCCCCAATTCGCGTATGGCCGAAGTGCCAATATCGTTGTCGGGCAGGGCGCTGACGAACGCGGCGTTCAGCCCGAAGTTGGCCAGGGCGACCGCCACGTTGGCCTCGCCGCCCCCAAAGGTAGCCTCGAGCACGGGCGACTGGAAAAAACGCTCGTGGCCCGGCGTTTTGAGACGCAGCATGATCTCGCCGAAGGTTACGAATTCAGCCAAGGGCTATCCTCCCGCCTGGTTTGCCGTGGTGGTGGGTTGACCCATTGCCCGCCCTGCGATGGCGACCGCTTCAGTCGCCAGGCGTGTGATCACCGCGTAGTCGCCGCCGGCGATGGCGTCGGGCGGCGTGAGCCAGCTTCCGCCGCAGGCGATTACCGACGGCACCTCAAGGTACTCGCATAGATTCGCTGCCGATATGCCCCCGGTCGGTATGAACCTTACATCTCGGAATACGGCCCCCAGGGCCTTCAGCATGGGAATGCCGCCCGCCAGGCTGGCCGGAAAGTACTTCAGCGCCCGCAGGCCGAGGTTCCATGCTCGCTGCACTTCGCTCGGCGTGGTCACGCCTGGCATGACGGGGACCGACAATTCGCCGGCGACGGAGACGACATCTTCGTCCAGGCCGGGCGACACGATGAACCTGGCGCCGGCCGACACGGCTTTCGCGGCCTGTTCATTGCTCAGTACGGTGCCGGCGCCCACATGGGCCTCCGGCACGTCGGCGGCCACGCCGCCGATGGCCTCGATTGCCGTGGACGTGCGCAGCGTGATTTCCATGATCGGCAGTCCGCCCGCGACCAGGGCCCGGGCAACCGGCACGGCGCGCGACGCATCATCAATGACTACGACAGGCACGACGGGCGTGAGTTGGAGCAACGCAGTCAACCGGGATGCATCGTCGGGAGATCGGCCGTCTTCGGCCAGGCGGTCTGCCATCCCATGCACTGTAACGCTTGTCACGGGTTTTTCACCGTCAGGAGAAATACAATCCGCCGTTGATGTCCACGCTTGCCCCGGTGATGAAGCTCGACTGCGGGGAAGCCAGATAGGTGACCAGGTCCGCCACTTCCTGGGCGTGTCCTTCGCGGCGCAGGGGCGTGGCCGCCGCGACGTTGACCCTGACCGAATCCTTGGTGAACGTATCGTGAAAGGTCGTGGCAATCATTCCCGGGCAGACGCAATTGACACGGATATTGGAGGGGCCCAGCTCCTTGGCGAGCGCGCGCGTCATCGTCATCATCGCGCCCTTCGATGTCGCGTAGGCCATGGCCCCGGGGCCGCCGCCATCGCGTCCCGCCTGGGAAGCAAGATTGACGATGGAACCGCCTTCGCCCATGTGGGGAACCACGAATTTGCAGGTCAGAAATGCGCTGGTCACATTGAGCTTCATGATGTGCTCGAAAAAAGCCTCATCCATCTCCGACAGCGGCTTGCGCGCTACGAGTCCGCCGGTGACATTGACGAGAATATCGATGGAGTCGCCGAAGGTATCGCGCGTTTCGCGAACCAGGTTTTCCACGTCCGTAACCCTGGTCATGTCGCAGCGCACGGAAATCGCCCGCCCGCCGGCCGCTTCAATGGCCGCGGCCGTGGCCTTGCCGTCCCCGGAACTGTTGCACCATGTGAATGCTATCTTGGCGCCCATGCTGGCCAGCGTTTCCGAAACGGCCCTGCCGATATCCCGCGAGCCGCCTGCGACGATCGCGACCTTGTTATCAAAATTCATATCAAATCCCAAACAGACATCCCTGACTATTGCTCCATCAACCCGATACGACATTATCAGGTTGATGCGGCATCAATTTTCCCTGGTGACCGGTCGAATCCGTCCGCCGAATACCCACACCGATATGACCGCAAGCGGCACCAGCGCCGCGCCCCAAATGAAGGCGGGGGCGAACGAACCCGATGCCTCGACTATCCTCGGAATAAGTTCGGTGGTGATCAGTACTCCGGCCACGGCTGCGGCGCCGCCGACGCCGGCAAGCGAACCCACCGACTTGCCTGAAAAGAAATCGCTCGGCAGCGTCTGAATGTTGCCGATCGCGATCTGAAACCCGAACAGGATGACCGCGATGAGGAGTATGGCCGACAGCGGCGTGGATGCGGCCGCCGTCAGGAGCAGCGCCGGCAGCATGATGGTCCCGCCCAGCGTGATCGTCAGCTTGCGCGCGAAATCGACTGTTCGGCCCCTTTCGAGCAGGTAGCGGGCCAGCCAGCCGCCGAACAGCGCGCCCGCCACGGCGCCTACATAGGGAACCCAGGCGGAAAACCCGATCTGTGCGATGTCGAAACCGAACGTCGCAGCAAGGTAAATCGGCAGCCAACTGACGAACAACCACCACACAGGATCCAGGAAAAACCTCGATATGACCACGGACCAGCTCTGGCGATAGCGCAGCATTTCGAACCAGCCGGGCGCGGCCTGTTCCTCGCCGGCGGACGCGCTTTCGTCCCGCTGGCCCGTGAGGATGTACTCGCGTTCTTCGGCGGAGAGCCACGGGTGGCGGTCCGGCGGGGCCTTGAATATGAGCAGCCAGGGCACGAGCCACAGGAATCCGAACAGGCCGATGATTACGAAAGTGGCCTGCCAGCCGAACTGCAGGTACAGGAGCGCGATGGCGGGCGCGGAAATGACGGCCCCGAGCGACGCGCCGGAATTGAATATGCCCTGGGCGAGCGCGCGTTCCCGGATGGGAAACCACTCCGCGTTGCTCTTGGTCGCGCCGGGCCAGTTGCCGGCTTCGCCGAACGCCAGGGTGAAGCGCATCGCTGCAAGCGCCGCGAAACTGCGCGTAACGGCGTGCAGCATGATGGAAACGGACCAGATGATGATCGCGAGCACGAATCCCAGCCGCGTGCCGATCATGTCGAAGATCTTGCCGAACAGGGCCTGGCCAATGGCGTAACCGACCATGAAGACCATGATGAGCCGGGCATAGTCGAATTCGTCCATGCCCAGTTCCGGACCGATCTCGACCCACATGATGGCCAGTGCGTTGCGGTCGACATAGTTGATGACCGTTGCGATGGCCACGAGGCTGACCACGATCCACCTGAGGTAACCACGAAACATCCTAGTGCTCCATCAACCTGACGAATTCCTGGATGATCGGTTCCGGGGATTCCTCAAACTGATTGTCACCCAACCGTGTGACGGGATCGCCGACAGTGTGGATCACCCGGATAGGCTGGCTGTCGGCGAAAACATTGTCGAATATGTCGGTCGCCTGTACGCCCAGCAGCCGGATGGATGCGATGGACTTGTTGCGGGACCCGTTTCCTACCGAGTCCAACGAGGACGAGCGCAACTCGAAATGCGGCCCGAAGGTGCTCTCGTCGGTACCGCCCCGGTAGATATCCGCCAGCGCCCCTTCAATGTTCTGAAATCTTGACCCGGTAATGGAAATGTACTCGCCGTTGTAGAGGCCGAGATCGTCGGTTTCCTGCGCCAGGGTCAGAACGTGTCCGGTGATGTTTCGAAATTCGCTGTCGGAGATTGCGATGTGGTCGGCAAACGTATGCCTGGCGACGGAGAGGAAGTTGAACGAATGGTTGACATCGAGATCCTGAATCGTCGAGTCCTCCACGACCAGGGCGTAGTTGTTCAGCATCGAGTATCGGTGTGTGCGAATGGCCGAGTTTCCGGCAACGTCAGGCGCGGCCCGGCCTGAGATCGTCAGGCCGCTCAGCTTCAGGCTGCCACCGTCGCCGATTTCGAACAGCGCGGTGCGCTCGAACTCGATGCTCGCCGTCCCCGGAGCGGCCCGGATCGTCAGCGGCCGGTCGACGACGATGGTTTTCGTCACGATGTACTCGCCCGGTGCAAGCAGTAGGATGTCCCCGTCGCCAGCGCCATCCGCCGCGTCGAAGAGCGTGTCCTCACCGGGAACGACGGCAATCGTCTCGCCGGTAGCGAAGCGAATGTCCGGGCCGGGCTTCGGATACCAGGATACGCCTGTGCTCTCCCGGTCCAGCGCCTTGAGGTCCCGGCTTACGCCCACGTCTGCAAATTGCTCGCCGGCCGGATACAAGAGCCCGTTGTCGGCTGATGCCAGTTCAAGCGTGGTACTGATGAAGCCACCCGTCAGCGCCGGTTCGTCCACGTTTTTGAGCACGTTGCCCTGAAACTCGATGCCGCCGACATCGTCGTGAACGGCGACGATGTTCTGCCGGTCTTCGTTGAAGATCAGGTTCGATCGGAACACGCTGTTGGTGGGTGTCGCCGAACGCTCTTCGTCGCTGCCCGCGCCAAACTCCACGTGGTCGCTGTCGATGATCGAGTTGTTCTCGATGATGGCATTGTCCACTGGGTCGTAGCGGTTGAGCGGCGAGTTCGGCACGCCGTTCATCACCACCAGCGCTCCGCCGAAACGATGACCGGTCAGCCCGTGCATGTAATTGTTGCGCACCACCTGGTCGGCGTTGATGACGCGGATGCCGCCGGTGTGGTCCACACGGTTGCCCAGAAACACGTTGTTTTCGACGACGGTGCCGCTGCCGTGCCGCAGCGTGAGAGTGCCGCGCGATTCGAAGAAGAGGTTGCCGCGGAACGTGTTGCCGCCGGACTTGTTCGAGATGACCTCAAGCTCGCCGTTGCACCGGTCGAAGTAGTTGTTTTCGACTACCGTGAAGGAATTGGACCGTGAGTAGTGGCTGGTCCCGATCCGCAGCGTCTCGCCGCCATTGGAACCGAGGATCGGCCGGGGGCCGAAGTAGTTGTGGTCGATGCGGTGATGATTCTCCTGGCTTTCCTCGCTGTCGAGGCGGACCGCCATGGTGACGCCCGCAGTGCTTTTTCCGACCAGGTGGTTGTGGTCGAAGCGGTTGTGCTTGCCGTACATCATCACCCAGAAGTCGCTCTCGTGACGCTCCGGGTTGTTGTAACGGTCGATGACGATTTCGGTGACGCGCGAGTGGTACGCGTAATCGCCCCGGGTGCGCCGAAAGGAGATCACCGTGTTGGTGGGTGTGTACCCGTCCCTGAAGACAAGTCCGGATACGACGAGGTATTCTCCGGCCATGCGCAGGTTGGACTGCCCGGTGATGAAGACCTCGCCCCTGGTTTCGGCCGTCAGTGTAATCGGCTGGCCGGGGGTGCCGACCCCGGTGAAGAGGATTTCGAAATCGCGCCAGGTGCCGTTGGCCAGCATGATCGTGTCGCCGGGTACAAGGTCGTCGACGGCGTCCTCGAATTCGTCCTGGGAACTGACGAGCAGCGTTTCGGCGAGCCCTGTCTGGCTCAGCATGAAGGTCAGTACGACCAGAGTGATTCGGATCATCAAATCCCCATCCTTTATTGGGGGCCGCCCGGTGTGGGTATCTCTTGCGCCCGAAATCAGAGCTGAAAACTGGTGAGGAACCGTTCGCGGCTCTCGGTCGCCTTGCGCCGAAGCTCTTCCAGTGCCTGCTCTTCGGTGACGTCCAGCATCGCCTCGATCAGGCGCCGGAAATGCTCGCGCATCGCGATACGGGCCGCCGCGGGATCCCGCGCGCGCAATGCATCGAGAATTTCCCGGTGCTCGGCCTCGCGCGCATTGGAGTCCTCCAAGCACACCGAGTCGTAAACCTTGCGCACCGGCTTGGACTCCATGCGAATCCGCCACAGCATCTCCACAACGTAGCGCACCGCGGCGTTGCCGCTGGCCGATGCGATCGTCAGGTGGAAGTCCCGGTCCGCCAATTCGGCCTCGTGCTCGGCGTCCGGGCCGTTGCCGCCCATTTTCTCCAGGTACCCCTCAAGACAGCTCAACGTGTCGTCGCTAATGTCCCGCGCCGCCAGGGCGGCTGCCTCCGATTCGAACAACGTCCGGGCTTCGGTCAATTCGAAGGCGGTGACGCTCGGCAAGCCCCCATTGTGCTTCGACGGGTCCAGCACATAGGCGCCGGAACCCGTCTTCACCTGGATGACGCCCCGCGCCTGAAGGAAGATTTCCGCCTCCCGGACCGTGACACGGCTGACGTTGAGTTGGTCGGCGAGTTCCCGCTCGCCCGGCAGTCGGCTGCCGGGCGGGAACGTGCCGTCATCGATCATGGCGAGGACCTGGTCGGCCACCGAGTGATAAAGTCGCTTACCTGTCATTGATCGCTTCTCGCAAAGGTCCGTGGCTTGCTGATCCGGGCAAAGATCCGCCGATGGTCGCGGGCAGCCCCGAGAGGGCTGCCGCAGCCTCGGACATGAACTAAAACCTCGCCCTGACGCCGGCGAATACTCGCGGACCATACTCCAGGGTTTGGACAACCTGGCCCACCAATGCGCGGTAATCCATACGCGGCTCGCTGAGCAGGTTAATGCCTTCCAGCGACAGCTCAATATTGTCGGTGACATCGAAGCGCAAGCGAAGGTCAAGCGTATTGTAGTCGGCCACGTATCGAATACGGGCGGTCGTATCGCGGCCGAAGCCCTGGAAGTACCGGGAGCGTGCCTTGTAAATCGCCTGCACGTTGAAGCGATCGTTCTGCCAGTAAATCTGCGTTGCGCTGGTATGACGCGATAGCCCCCACAACCCGGCGGGCGGCAGCAGGCCCAGGCGTGGAATTGGATTGCCGTCGGCATCGAAGGCAATACCGTCACCGCCG
>VYEH01000343.1:8923-10563 GCA_009843005.1 Pseudomonadota bacterium
CGTGTCCATCTTCGAATTCGAAATCGGAATCCGCATAGTTGTAGCTGAACTTTCCGCCGAAGCCGCCCAGAAATCCGGGCAGATAGTCGAACGAATGCGTTGCGGTGATTTCAATTCCAGTGAGATTGCTCTTGCGATCGGAAACCTGTGTGGTTCTCACGGAGCCGGTCACAACATTTCCGTCAATGAGGATGTCTTCCGGCTGGTAGGCGTTCTCAAAAGCACCCTGAAACCGTTTCCAGTAGACACCGGCTGCCAGCAACGTATCTTCGTTGGCATACCATTCCACCCCCACGTCGACATTCCAGGACGGCAAGGCTTGCAATTTCGGGTTGCCCGGCGAGCTGATGCCATGCACTGCTTCTTCCAGGCTGGCGTAGCCGGAGTCCGGATCGTCGGAGTCGTTGGTATTGATGGAGCGGCTGTTGCCGTAGGAGTGGGGGTCCGGACGCGAAAGGCCCCTGAAGGCTCCGGCCCGGAAGACCCAGTCGTCATTGATATCCATGATAAAGGTCAGACTGGGCAAGACTTCCGTGTAGCTATTGGTTTGCAATACTCTTTCGTACTCTGCGCCCGATGCCTCTTCAACAAAATACAAGCCGTCTTCCTGCGTGACGGTGAGCGGGGTTCGGTATCCAATCGAATCGACGTCTGTTTGAACAACACGCACGCCGAAATTTCCTCGAACCGGCCTGCCGGACATAAAGATGTCGTAATTTGCCTGTAAATAGAAAGCCGTCACATCTTCGGTCAGGTCGATGCTGTTGGTCTGGATACCGTTCTGGAAGCCAATCGCGGACCTGCCACCGTAGTTCACGAGCAGTTCATCGAGCAAACAGCCATGATCGAATGTCGCCCATCCGGTGCCGGTGCCAATGCCGTGAGCGAACGTAATGAGATCGTTACCGCCTCGGGACTCCGACAGGAAATCGGGCTCCGGAAAACTGCCCTGTCCGCAGTTGTTGGCGGCATTGAAGACCGCAGCGCGGGATTCGGCCGTGCTGGAACTCCCGTGCGGGACGCCGTCAAGATCCTCGTCGTCATACAGGCTGAATCCGGCTTGATTGCGATTGCCGCCGAATGTGCGGTACTGAAGGGAGGAAAGGCGCACACCGCCCTCGAGATTGTTGACAAAACCCAGGTCGGTGTCCCAGGACAGATCCAGCCTCAAGGCATCGATCGTGTGCTCGCGAATCTGCTGCCTGGCTCGAACTTGCGCGCGGTCGCGGGCGGTAAAGTAGCGGGGATCGTTGATGTCAAATTCCAGGAGGGAAGCGGGATCGCGCGAACTGCTACCGTCCGTGCTTAGAACAGTCGGCAATGTAAGCCCGTCCGTGCCGGGCGCATTCACATCGAATCTGACCCAGAATTCTTCTCTGCTGGAAGTGCGGTCAGGATCCGTGATCAATACCTCGTTCGCGGCCAGTCGAACCTCCACATCCGTCTCGACACGCCTGGTGTCCGCAAACGCGGCATCAAATGAAACTTCCAGGTCATCCGTGGCCTGCCAGGCAATGTTCAGGCCGGCGCCCTCATATTCATCGAAGCGTACGAAGTCCGTTGTCTTGGATCGGATATCGGTATCTGCGACGAAGCTTTGCAGAAGGCCGGTACGCGGGTTGGAAACGACGTCCCGCAGG
>VYEH01000343.1:10573-10890 GCA_009843005.1 Pseudomonadota bacterium
CTGAAGATCCTGGCGAAGCTCCCTCTGCTCCCGCTCGGACTGCTGGAAATCCACCATGAATTCCAGGTTGTCGCGGGGCTGCCACTGGAGCGCTCCGAAAAAGGCCTCACGGTCATCATCCGTCGTATTCCTGCGGAATGTGCGATCACGGGGTATGTACGCAAACGGAATATCCGCGATGCTGTTGTAATCGGGGTTGGAATCGATGAGGTCTTGAAGTTGATCGTTGCTCAAGTCGGGATCGCTTCCGTTTTCGTCGCATCGGCCGGATGTGTCAAGTGGCTGTGCCATGGAGTCGAACGCTTCCAGAACACAGG
>VYEH01000330.1:0-5266 GCA_009843005.1 Pseudomonadota bacterium
GCGGTGTGGTATACACGCGCGTGAAGACACCGCGCCGCTGGGGCGAGGCGCCCAGCGCCGGGACGTTGCTCTTGGCCCGCCTGGTCGCGCGGGGTTTTCTGACCAGTTGATTCGTCGTCGACATCCGTCACATACACATATATATAAATCAGGCCCGCTGCCGGTTCTGCGGCAGCCGGGCCACGCTGTCTTCGCCCGGGACGTATCCCGGCGCTGCTGGTTGTTTCGGCCACCTTGACCGACCCTGAACCGCGAGAGATTCTAGGGTTGACCAAGTTGGCCTGTCAACCGGAATCAGCCCACCGAAGACTCCTGGGCCGCCTCGGCGTCCGTGCCTGTTTCAGCGGGCACGGCGATACCGATTTCCATGGAACCTTCGGCCGATTCGGCCAGGGAAGATTCCAGTTCCTTGAGTTCCTCGGCGAGGATGTCTTCCTCGGTGCGCCGGCGCTCTTCGTGGTGAGCGTACCCCGTACCCGCCGGAATCAGGCGTCCGACAATGACATTCTCCTTCAGCCCCCGCAGGTTGTCCTGCATCCCGCGGACCGCCGCCTCGGTGAGTACCCGCGTGGTCTCCTGGAAGGAAGCGGCCGAAATGAACGACTCCGTCGCCAGGGACGCCCGGGTTATCCCCACCAGCACCGGAACGAAAGTGGCGGGCGTTTCCATCTCCGCTTCGAGACCTTCGTTGGTATCGAGCACGCGGGCCCGGTCCACCTGCTCCCCCCGGAGGAACCGGGTATCGCCGGGAACGGCAATCTCCACCTTGCGCAGCATTTGCCGGATGATGACCTCGATATGCTTGTCGTTGATTTTCACTCCCTGCAGGCGGTAGACGTCCTGAATCTCCCTGACCAGGTAGTCCGCCAGCTTGGCCACGCCCTGCAACCGCAGAATGTCATGAGGATTGGGTTCGCCATCTGCGATGATCTCGCCGCGCACGACGCTCTCGCCCTCAAAGACGTTAAGGTGGCGCCACTTGGGAATCAGCTCCTCGTGAGCTTCGCCGTCTTCGCCGGTGATGACCAGCCGCCGCTTGCCCTTGGTTTCCTAGCCGACACCGACGATCCCGGTGTGCTCGGCGAGAATCGCGGGATCCTTGGGCCGGCGGGCCTCGAACAGGTCCGCCACCCGCGGCAGGCCGCCGGTGATGTCCCGCGTCTTTGAAGTCTCCTGGGGCAGCCGTGCGATGACGTCGCCCACCACCACGGTGGCGCCGTCCTCCATGCTGAGCACGGCGCCCGCGGGCAGCGCGTAAGCCGCCGGTATATCCGTATTCGGGAAGTACACGGGCTCGCCGTCGGTGTCCACCAGGCGGGCGGTGGGGCGGTAGTCCACGGCGCCGCGCTTCGCCGGGTCCAGCACCAGGATGCTGGTCAGGCCCGTGATCTCGTCGACCTGGGTGGTCACCGTGACGTCATCCACAAAGTCTTCAAAACGCAGCAAGCCGCTGACTTCGGCGACCACCGGGTGCGTGTGCGGATCCCAGTTCGCAACCAACTGCCCCGGCTCCACCCTATCGCCTTCATTCACGGCGATGGTGGCGCCGTAGGGCACCTTGTAGCGTTCCCGCTCGCGCCCGAACTCATCCAGAACGGCCAGTTCCCCGGAACGGGAAGTGGCGACGAAATGACCCTTTTCCTCGTGCTGTACGGTCTTCATTTCGTACATCTTGGTCGTTCCTGCGGTCTTGACTTCCACGCTGTTGACCGCCGCCGAACGGGATGCGGCGCCGCCGATATGGAAGGTGCGCATGGTGAGCTGCGTGCCGGGTTCCCCGATGGACTGGGCGGCGATGACGCCCACCGCCTCGCCCTTGTCGACCCGGTTTCCGCGTGCCAGGTCACGACCGTAGCACAGCGCGCAGACCCCGTAGCGGGTCGCACAGGTGATGGGAGACCGCACCAGGAGTTGGTCGATGGAAGCCGATTCCAGTTTCGTTACCGCCCGCTCATCCAGCAGCGTGCCCGCCTCCAGCACCACCGTATCGGTTCCGGGCGCCACCACGTCCACCGCCGCAACCCGGCCCAGGACGCGTTCCCGCAACGGCTCGACCACGTCGCCGCCCTCCACCAACGGCGTCATCATCAGGCCGTTGTCGGTGCCGCAGTCCACTTCGGTGACCACCAGATCCTGCGCCACGTCCACCAGGCGGCGGGTCAGGTAACCGGAGTTTGCGGTCTTCAGCGCCGTGTCGGCGAGACCCTTGCGCGCACCGTGCGTGGAAATGAAGTACTGCAGTACGTCCAGGCCCTCGCGGAAATTGGCCGTGATCGGCGTTTCTATGATCGATCCGTCCGGCTTCGCCATCAGGCCGCGCATGCCGGCGAGCTGGCGGATCTGGGCCGCCGAGCCTCGTGCGCCGGAATCGGCCATCATGTAGATGGAATTGAAGGATTCCTGCCTGGCCTCTTCACCCTGGGCATCGAGCACCATCTCCGAACCCAGTTTCTGCATCATCGCCTTGGCCACGTGGTCGTTGGTACGCGACCAGATATCCACAACCTTGTTGTACCTCTCGCCGTCGGTGACCAGACCGGACGCATACTGATCCTGGATCTCCTTCACCTCCTGTTCGGCATCATCGAGAATGCCGTGCTTTTCTTCGGGCACCACCATGTCGTTGACTCCGAAGGAGACGCCGGCGTGGGTGGCGTAGTTGAAGCCCATGTACATGAGTTGGTCGGCAAAAATGACGGTCGTCTTCAGGCCCAGTTGCCGGTAGGACGCGTTGATGACCCTCGAGACGGCGCGCTTGTTCATGGGCTGATTGATCAGGTCGAAGCTCAATCCCTCCGGGACGATCTCCGACAGCAGCGCGCGGCCCACGGTGGTATCGACCAACCGGGTTGCCGGCGCCTCGTCCTCAACGGCCTCGCCGTTCGTGGCCGGCACCCTGACCCTGACCCTGGCGTGCAGGTCCACGGCATCGTTTTCGTACGCCCTGTGAATTTCCTCCACCCCGGCGAACACCATGCCCTCGCCGCGGGCGTTGATGCGCTCGCGGGTCATGTAATACAGGCCGAGCACCACGTCCTGGGAGGGCACGATGATCGGATCGCCGTTGGCCGGCGAGAGAATGTTGTTGCTGGCCATCATCAGCGCGCGCGCTTCCAGCTGCGCCTCCAGCGACAGCGGCACGTGGACGGCCATCTGGTCGCCGTCGAAGTCGGCGTTGAAGGCCGTACAGACCAGCGGATGCAACTGGATCGCCTTGCCTTCGATCAATACCGGCTCGAACGCCTGGATGCCGAGACGGTGCAGCGTCGGGGCGCGGTTGAGCATGACCGGGTGCTCGCGGATCACCTCCTCGAGGATGTCCCAGACTTCCGGGCCCTCCCGTTCCACCAGCCGCTTGGCGGCCTTGATGGTCGTGGCCTGGCCGCGCAACTGCAGTTTCGAGAAGATGAACGGCTTGAACAGCTCCAGGGCCAGCTTCTTGGGCAGGCCGCACTGGTGCAGCTTGAGCGTCGGGCCGACCACGATGACCGAGCGGCCCGAATAGTCCACGCGCTTGCCCAGGAGATTCTGGCGAAACCGCCCCTGCTTGCCCTTGATCATGTCGGCCAGGGACTTGAGCGGCCGCTTGTTGGTGCCGGTGATCGCGCGGCCGCGCCTGCCGTTGTCAAGCAGCGCATCCACGGACTCCTGCAGCATCCGCTTCTCGTTGCGCACGATGATGTCCGGCGCGTTGAGTTCCAGCAGCCGGCGCAGCCGGTTGTTGCGGTTGATCACCCGCCGGTAGAGGTCGTTGAGGTCGGACGTGGCGAACCGCCCCCCGTCCAGGGGCACCAGCGGCCTCAGGTCCGGCGGCAACACGGGCAGGACCGTCATCACCATCCACTCGGGCTTGTTGCTGGAATCGGTAAAGGACTCCAGCAACTTCAGGCGCTTTGACAGGCGCTTGATCTTGGTCTCGGATCGGGTGTCTGAAATCGCCTCGCGAACTCCGGCCACCTCGCCGTCCAGGTCCAGCGACAGCAGCAGGTCGCGCACCGCCTCGGCGCCCATGCGGGCGTCGAACTCGTTGCCGTACTGCTCGATGGCTTCGAGATACGTTTCGTCGGTGAGAAGCTGGCCCCGTTCCAGGTCCGTCAGGCCCGGGTCCACCACGACGAAGGCTTCAAAATAGAGAATCCGCTCGATTTCCCGCAACGTCATGTCGAGCATCAGGCCGATGCGCGACGGCAGCGACTTCAGGAACCAGATGTGCGCCACGGGGCTGGCAAGCTCGATGTGCGCCATGCGCTCGCGGCGCACCTTGGTCTGGGTGACTTCCACGCCGCACTTCTCGCACACGACTCCGCGGTGCTTGAGGCGCTTGTACTTCCCGCAAAGGCACTCGTAGTCCTTGATGGGCCCGAATATCTTTGCGCAGAACAACCCGTCGCGCTCCGGCTTGAACGTCCGGTAATTGATCGTCTCCGGCTTCTTGACCTCGCCGTAGGACCACGACCGGATCATGTCCGGGGACGCCAGGCCGATGCGGATCGCGTCAAAGTCCTCGATCGGCGCCTGCTGTCGGAAAAGTCTCAACAAATCTTTCATATGACTGTACCTATTGCCGAAAAGGCGGCAGCTCAAGCCGGTTCACTGGACTTCTTCAAGGTCGATGGTGATCCCCAGAGAACGAATCTCCTTGACCAGCACGTTGAACGACTCCGGCATGCCCGCCTGCATCTGGTGGGTTCCGTCAACGATGTTCTTGTACATCTTGGTGCGTCCCTGGACGTCGTCGGACTTCACGGTAAGCATTTCCTGAAGCGTGTAGGACGCGCCATAGGCCTCCAGCGCCCACACTTCCATCTCGCCGAACCGCTGGCCGCCGAACTGCGCCTTGCCCCCCAGCGGTTGCTGGGTGACCAGGCTGTAGGGGCCGGTTGAACGCGCATGCATCTTGTCGTCAACCAGGTGGTTGAGCTTCAGCATGTACATGTAGCCCACGGTGACCGGACGGTTGAACGGCTCGCCGGTTCGCCCATCGTAGAGGGTCGTCTGACCGGACTCGGGGAGTTCGGCCATTTCCAGCAGTCCCTTGATTTCCTGCTCGTTGGCGCCGTCGAACACCGGCGTGGCGATGGGCACGCCCTGGCTCAGGTTGCGGGCAAGCTCCATGATCGACTTGGCGTTCAGGCTGCGGAGGCTCTCCCTCTGCCCGCCGGTCTTGTTGTAGATGCCCTCCAGGTGGCGGCGCATCTTGGCCGCCGAGCATTTCGTGTTCACCATTTCGCCGATCGCGCGCCCCAACTCCTTGGCCGCCCAGCCC
>VYEH01000330.1:5276-7440 GCA_009843005.1 Pseudomonadota bacterium
CCCAGGTGGGCTGCGAGCACCTGGCCGCCATTCATCCTCGCCGGCACGCCCAGCGGATTGAGCACACTGACGACGGCGGTACCGTCCTCCATGTAGGGCATGTCCTCCACCGGGATAATCGTGGAGATCACGCCCTTGTTGCCGTGCCGGCCCGCCATCTTGTCGCCCGGCTGGATGTGGCGCTTCACCGCCAGGTAAACCTTGACCATCTTCAGCACGCCCGGCGCCAGGTCGTCGCCCGCGGTGATCTTGTGGCGCTTCTCGTCGAAACGCCGCTCGAATTCCTCGCTCTGGGCCCGAAGCCTCTCGGCGGCACGCTCAAGTTGCAAATTGAGTTCGTCGTCCTTGACCCTGATTTCGAACCAGCGATCCCTGGGCAGATCGGCCAGGTAGGATGCGGTGATTTCGCTACCTGACCTGAGCCTCTTCGGACCGCCCGCCGCGGTCTTGCCGACCAGCAGTTTCTCGACCCTCTGGAAGATGTCTTCTTCCAGGATGCGCCGCTGATCGTCCAGGTCCTTGCGTACCGCTTCCAGTTCCTGCCGCTCGATGGCCAGCGCCCGGGAATCCTTCTCGACGCCGTCGCGGGTGAACACCCGCACATCGATCACCGTACCGTCCATCCCGGGGGGCACGCGCAGCGAAGTATCCTTCACGTCCGAAGCCTTTTCGCCGAAGATGGCCCGCAGGAGTTTTTCCTCGGGCGTGAGCTGTGTCTCGCCCTTGGGCGTCACCTTGCCCACAAGGATGTCGCCGGCCTGAACTTCCGCGCCGATGAAGGCGATGCCCGACTCGTCGAGCTTGGTCAGGGCCGCGTCGCCGACGTTGGGAATATCCCCGGTCACTTCCTCAGGGCCGAGCTTCGTATCCCGGGCGACGCAGGTCAGCTCCTCGATATGGATCGTGGTAAATCGGTCCTCCTCCACCACGCGCTCGGAGATCAGGATGGAATCCTCGAAGTTGTAGCCGTTCCAGGGCATGAACGCCACCAGCAGGTTCTGGCCCAGCGCCAGTTCGCCCAGGCTGGTGGACGGCCCGTCGGCGAGCACGTCGTCGCGCTCGATGACGTCCCCGGCCTTGACCAGGGGACGCTGGTTGATGCAGGTGTTCTGGTTGGAACGGGTGTACTTGGTGAGGTTGTAGATGTCGACCCCGGCCTCATCGGCGCTGGTCTCGCTGTCGTTGACCCGCACCACGATGCGCGAGGCGTCCACGGAGTCCACCGTGCCGCCCCGGGTGGCGATGACCGTCACACCGGAATCCACCGCCACGGCGCGTTCCATGCCCGTGCCCACCAGCGGCGTCTCGGTACGCAACGTGGGCACCGCCTGGCGCTGCATGTTCGAGCCCATCAGCGCCCGGTTGGCGTCGTCGTGCTCGAGGAACGGAATCAGCGATGCAGCCACCGAAACGATCTGTTTCGGAGACACGTCCATGTATTGCACCTGCTTCGGCGGAAACAGGGTGAATTCGTTCTTGTAGCGGCATGACACCAGGTCATCCACGAACTGGCCCCGGGTGGTCAGGTTCGAGTTGGCCTGCGCGATCACGTACTGGCCTTCCTCGATGGCGGACAGATACTGAATCTCGTTGCTGACCCGCCCGTTGATCACGCGCCGGTAGGGCGTTTCCAGAAAGCCGTATTCGTTGGTGCGGGCGTAGACGGCAAGGGAATTGATGAGCCCGATGTTCGGGCCTTCCGGCGTCTCGATCGGGCAGACCCTTCCGTAGTGCGTGGGGTGAACGTCGCGAACCTCGAACCCGGCCCGTTCCCGGGTCAGGCCGCCGGGACCCAGCGCCGAGACCCGTCGTTTGTGGGTCACCTCCGACAGCGGGTTCTGCTGATCCATGAACTGGGACAGCTGGCTGGAGCCGAAGAACTCCTTCACCGCCGCGGACACCGGCTTGGCGTTGATCATTTCCTTGGGCATGAGACCCTCCGCCTCGGCCAGCGTCAGGCGTTCCTTGACCGCGCGCTCGACGCGCACCAGTCCTATGCGAAAGGCGTTTTCGGCCATTTCGCCGACGCTGCGCACGCGCCGGTTTCCCAGGTGGTCGATGTCGTCGACGGTGCCGTTGCCGTTGCGGATATCGATCAGCGTGCGCAAGACTTCGATGATGTCCTCGTTGGAGAGCACCCCGTCGCCCTCGGCCGACTCCCTTC
>VYEH01000330.1:7450-10814 GCA_009843005.1 Pseudomonadota bacterium
GCCGACAGGTCATAGCGCTCCGGATTGAAGAACAGGTTCTGGAACAGGTTCTCCGCGGCTTCCTTGGTGGGCGGTTCGCCCGGCC
Source organism: Pseudomonadota bacterium (assembly GCA_009843005.1). Taxonomy (GTDB): domain Bacteria; phylum Pseudomonadota; class Gammaproteobacteria; order Steroidobacterales; family Rariloculaceae; genus UBA6522. Next base: position 7,536 of record VYEH01000330.1, read on the forward strand.
GCATCATCCGGTAGATCTCCACCAACGCCTCCAGGCGCGACCGGGTCGCATCGATACGCAGCGTATTGGAGACGAAGGGTCCCCGGTCCAGGTCGTGGACGTAGAGCGTGCCGATCGACCTGATCCCCGCTTCGATCAATGAATCGACCTTTGCGGCATCGAGTTCGTCGTTGGCGCGGGCCAGTAGTTCGCCGGTCTCCTCGTCGACGATATCGTGGGCCAGGATGCGGCCGTCCAGGTAGTCGGACGGAACTTCCAGGTGCCTGACGCCGGCCTTTTGCAGCTCGCGCACATGACGAACGGTAATCCGTCGATCCTTTTCCACCACCGTCCTGTCGCCGACCATGATATCGAAACTGGCAGTCTCGCGCCTGAGCCTGTCCGCAACGAGTTTCAACCGGATGCCGTCGCGCCTCAGCGCGAACTCGTTGATGTCGAAGAATATCTTCAGCATCTGCTCGTTGTCGTAGTCCAGCGCCCGCAGTAGGATCGTCACCGGCAACTTGCGGCGGCGGTCGATGCGCACGAAGACGCAGTCCTTGGGGTCGAACTCGAAGTCGAGCCAGGAACCGCGGTATGGAATCACCCGCGCGGAAAACAGCAGCTTGCCCGAAGAGTGCGTCTTGCCCTTGTCGTGGTCGAAGAACACGCCGGGCGAACGGTGCAGTTGCGAGACGATCACGCGCTCGGTACCGTTGACCACGAAGGTACCGTGTTCGGTCATCATGGGCATCTCGCCCAGGTACACCTCCTGCTCGCGAATGTCCTTGATCTTCTTCTTGCTCGCCGGAGCATCCCGGTCATAAATGACCAGCCGCACCAGGACGCGCAGCGGTGCGGCATAGGTCAGTCCCCGAAGCTGGCACTCCTTGACATCGAATACCGGCTCGCCGAGCCGGTAGCTGATGTACTCCAGCGCGGCGTTCCCGGAGTAGCTGACGATAGGGAAGACGCTGTTGAACGCCGAATGCAGCCCCGTTTCGATCCTTTCCCCGGCCGGCACGTTCCGCTGCAGGAACCCCCGGTAGGAATCCAGCTGGATGGAAAGCAGGTAGGGAACATCGAGAACCGGCGGCAGCTTGCCGAAATTCTTTCGAATGCGTTTTTTCTCAGTGAACGAATACGCCATCGCGAGTTACCTCGACTGCGGTGGATTGACGACGATGCAGGGCACGCACAGCGCGATGCCGCTGCGCGTGTGTGCGCTTGCGCTCCGCAGGCTGCCTGGCCCGCGGTCACGGAGGCGGGTGCGAGTCACTTGATATCGACGCTCGCGCCAGCCTCTTCGAGCTGCTTCTTCACATCCTCTGCTTCTTCCCTGGTGATAGCTTCCCGGACCGCGCTCGGCGCGGCCTCGACAAGGTCCTTGGCCTCTTTCAGCCCAAGCCCGGTCAGCGATCGGACCACCTTGATGACGGGCACCTTGGCGGAACCGAAACTGGTCATGATGACGTCGAATTCGGTCTGTTCCTCGGCTTCCTCCGCCGCGGCGGCGCCTCCGCCGTCAGCGGCGACAGCCACCGGAGCTGCGGCCGATACGCCCCACTTCTCCTCCAGCGACCTCACCAGATCAACGATTTCCATGATCGGCTTGTTGCTCAACTCTTCGATGAGCTGCTCATTCGTCAAAGCCATGGCTTACTTCTCCATCGGGTGTATTCAAGTTCTAACGTCTCAACAGTCATTCGGCTTGTTCGCCGCGCCCCTGAAGGGCCCGCGCCAGCATCGATCCCGGCTCGCTGAGCAGGCGAACAAGCTGAGTCATCGGACCGTTCAGGGTCCTCAGCAGCATCGCACGCGCCTCGTCCAGGTTCGGCAGCGCCGCCACGCGGTCCAGGTTTGCCGCGTCGTAGAGCTCCCCGCCCACTGCCACCGAGACGGTGACCAGATGAGCGTGTTCCCTCGAGAACCCCTTGACCACGCGCGCCGCGGAGCCCGGGTCTTCCCTCGAGAAGGCCAGCAGCAAGGGCCCCCTGAGCGACGGCTGAATGCATTCGAACGGCGTGCCTTCCACGGCGCGCCGGGCAAGGGAATTCTTCACGACCTTCATGTACACGCCGGCGTTGCGCGCCTCGGTTCGCAGTTCGGTCATCTCCGCTACGGTCAGACCGCGGTACTCCGCGATCACGGCCGACAGGGACGAGGCCGCCACGGCGTTGACGTCGGCGACCAGGGCTTTCTTTTGGGCCAGATTAAGCGCCATACCTCTCTCCTGACAGACCGGCTATACGACGCGCATCAGCCGCTGACCGACGCCTGGTCGATGACGACGCCGGGACCCATGGTCGAAGACACGCAGACGCGCTTCATGTACTGCCCTTTCGAGGCCGCCGGCTTGGCCTTGTTCAGATCGGCAAGCAGAACCTCCAGATTCTCCCTGAGCGCCTCGACCTCGAATTCCACGTTGCCGATCTGGCAGTGCACCACGCCCGCCTTGTCGGTCCGGTACCGGACCTGGCCGGCCTTGGCGGTGCGCACCGCAGCGGCGACGTCCGGTGTGACCGTGCCGACCTTCGGATTGGGCATGAGCCCGCGGGGACCGAGGATCCGGCCCAGCCGGCCCACCACCCGCATGGCGTCCGGGCTTGCGATAGCCACGTCGAAGTTCAGTTCGCCGCCCTGAACCGACTCGGCGAGATCTTCCATGCCCACGATATCCGCCCCGGCCTCCTCGGCGGCAGCGGCCTGATCGCCCTGGGCGAACACGGCCACGCGAACGTTCTTGCCGGTGCCGTTGGGGAGTACCGTGGAGCCCCGCACCACCTGGTCCGACCGCCGGGGATCGACGCCCAGATTGACGGAGACATCCACCGATTCGGTGAATTTCGCTTTCGCCAGTTCCTTCACCAGGCCGAACGCTTCGTCCGCGGGATAGGCCCTGCCCCGCTCCACGCGGGCCCTGGCATCCTTGCGGTATTTAGTGAGTCTGGCCATCCAACCCCTCCACTTCCAGGCCGATGCTGCGCGCGCTGCCGGCGATGATCCTGACCGCGGCATCCATGTTCGCGGCGTTGAGATCAGGTTCCTTGATCCTTGCGATCTCTTCCAGTTGCTCCCGGGTAACCGTGCCGACCTTATCCGTATTCGGCGTCCCGCTGCCTTTCTCAATGCCGGCGGCCTTCTTCAACAGCACCGAGGCGGGCGGCGTCTTGGTGATGAAGGTGAAACTCTTGTCGACGTACACGGAGATCACCACCGGGATGGGCATACCCGCCTCGAGTTTCTGGGTCTGCGCATTGAATGCCTTGCAGAACTCCATGATGTTCACGCCATCCTGCC
>VYEH01000086.1 GCA_009843005.1 Pseudomonadota bacterium
CGCCTCGATCGCGGCGCAACGCCCCATGAGTGCATCGAACGGCTCGCTCTCGTCCAGCAGCATGCCGTCCGCCAGCATTCTCGCGTAATCGTCCGCGAGCACCCCATGCGCGGCTCCGGAGGGCACCAGTTGAAGACCGCCGGACACCGCCGCCTCATAATCGATCCGCTGGCCTGAGGCATCGTTCTCCCTGAAGAAAATCGCCTTGTGTCGGGCGACCGAAAGCGCGAGATCGCGGTCGGCCAGGGCATTCGCCGCAATTCCGGCCTCATCGAGACGCGCAAGATCGTGCCAGTGTCGCGACAGACGCTCGCCCCGCCTCCGTTGTTGACGGCAATACACGTGAACGGCCGTCGCTTTCTCCCAGAAGGTGCGTTCCGCCAGCATAACGCTGGTACGCGCTTCGGGAAAGATCAGGCCAGGCATGTGTGGCGCCGCGTCGCATGCGACAGTCCTGCTCGCATTCGGCTCGCCTGTGGACCGTGCGCCGAACTCCAGTTTGACCTCAGGACGCACGAAATCCGTCTCCTCGAACAATGGCTCGTAACCAATATATAGTCGGTCCCCGTCCGCACGCACCCGGCCGGCGAAACCCGCACCTGCGAGCGCATCCTGAACGAGCGGCAGGGCTTCACTGACGACCCACGCGGCAAGACGGGCACGAATCGCACGCGTCCAGCGCTTTTCCTGACTGCGTGTTGGCGGCAGCGCTTCCTCGCCGGCGCCGGCTACCAGATCCGGGGCGAATGCCCGGATGTCATACGTGACGTCCACATCTTCCGAGAAGCGCCGGATCGCCCGCCAGACCTTGGACAGCGACGTACCGCCCTTGAATATCAAATGTTGGCCGAAAGGCGCGCCGAACAAGGCGTTGAGCGCCGCCACTACCCAGATATCCTTCTCCAACAGATGCGCCTTGTGAACGCTCGCGCGTTCCACCACCTCCAGAACGTCGCGACGGTCGATGTCCGACAGGTCCTGGTAACGCGTTTCAGCCATGCACGAGTCGGGCGCTTACGGGCTCGGCCATCCAGTTCGGCATCAATGCCCGCGCCGCGGACAACTCTTCAAGGTCTTCCGGGGAGAGCGTCGGCAGAACCTCTTCGAGACCGTACTCGACTTCTTCGGGGCCGAGCCATGCCAAAGCCCGGATCAGCTTTCCCGCCTTACGGTGCGGCGCTGCCAGTTGCCAGCGCGGAGCATGACGCAGTTCGACCGTGTGCGCCCCGAAGTGCAATCGCTTGCTGGGGCCGGAAGTCAGATAAACCATCCGAACCGGATTTTGGGCGGTCAGCCCGAGGCTGTTGGCCGCTGCCCCGCCGCACGGCACGATTGTCTCGCCCCACAACGCCGAGAGTGTGGCAAGCGCCTTGCCGATCCGGGGCCCGCGCACCCCGAAACGGGTTTCGACGGGGCGCATGTAGACGCCCTGGCAGATGCGCATGAGTTTGCCCGAACGTGCGAGGCGCGACAGCGCCTGATCGATCGCCGCCCGATTTCCAAGGTGAAGCAGCCCGCCCGGAGACAGTGGCGAAGCCTCCGGAAGGCCTTCGGCATACTCCATGATGCGTTGTGGAAGGCTGCGCATGACCGATCTCCAGCCGCAGTGTCAGAACGATAATTGTCAGAATACCATTATACAACCCGGGAAGAACCCGATTCGGGGGGGTTCGGCGGCGGTCCCGAACCGCCCAGTGCCGGTGGCGTCAGCGCGCCGGACCTCACTGCATCCGCCGGCAACGAATCGGCTGGAATCGGACTTCGAGTCGTCCCTACCGGGCAGAGCTCGGCCACCACTCGATCGCATCCTCGTACCGCGACCGCCGCGAGCGCCCCAGCGACGGCCGCATCCGGTAGCTTTTGCCCCGGATGTTGACGATATGGCAGTGGTCCAGTAGTCGGTCGATCAGCGCCGCGGCCATGACCTCGTCGCCCAGCACGACCAGCAGCGCGTGACGCCGGCCCCATGGCAATCGGAACGTGCCGAAGTCCACCACGACCTCTTCGATGACCGCCACGCCGGCGCCGGTTTCCACGCCCTGGGCGCGGGCGTCGAAAGCGGGAATCGTTGCGGCAAGCAACAGCCCGGCCACCAGCCGGGCGCCCGTCCCCGTGCGATCGACACGGAAACCGGGGTCGTCGCGGGTGATTGCGGTACACGTTCGTCGGACGTAGTCGTTCATGGCCCCTTCAACTGTTCTACAGCCGGAATCGACAGACACGTCTGCAACGCCACACCGTACCATCGCACAACCCGCTTGCGGCACGTACCAATGCGTTTCGGGATCGTGGCGCGGTTGTCCCTTGCCCGGAATCGCGTACTCACCGTGCCTGGATTCGAAGAAACTCGTCTGCGAGGTTCGCACGAACGATTGTTTCATGAAGACGTCGCGTGACGACCATGCCGGTGCCTCCGCCGCCCCGTACACGGTTCACGGCGTCGGGCGATGGTCGTCCTCGTCCTCACGCGTTCGTACGACGGATCGGTACAGAATGAACGCGGCGCCGGCAAGTATGAAGCCGGTTGCAATGAGAACCAGAGAGAACTCTTCACTCATAGATCTTCTTCCTCGAAAAGGTCAAATATGAGTACGGCAGCGAACATTGTCCGGAACACCTTCTGGAGGTTCAACCCTACACGGAGATCTGTCGCATAATCTCGTGCCAAAGGTGCCCGAGTTGTGGATATATGGGCGATTTCCGCTTGTGCGAATTCGGTGGGCTACAATCGCGCTCATCCGGGTTTTGCCAGCGGTTACCGTAATCGACCCCACACGCCGCATCCTGTTGACATCCCTTGCAGGCACTGCCCTGGCGGCGCCGCTTCTTGCCGGACGGCGGGTTTCCATGGCGGAACCGATCACCCTCCGGTACACGGCTCACGTGCCCAGCTCTCACGGACTCTACACACGCGCATTCGTGCCGTTTGCAGAAATGGTGGCGCGCGAGACGGGCGGACGGTTGCGCCTGGAGGCGTACACCGACAGGATGCTTCACGGTCCCATCGACGGTTTCAAGGCGGCCGTCACAGGCATCACCGACTACACACACGCCTACGGCACCTATCAGCCAGGCAGCTTCAAACTCCTGCACGCGACGCAACTGCCGTTCCTGTTTCCCACCCCCCAGGTCGCGAGCCTGGTGTTCGAGGAACTCTACCCGCGCTTCTTCAAGGCGGAGTACGAGCACATGGGCGTGTATCTGGCGCACGTCGACTGCACGAGCCCGTACAACATCATCTCCAAGACGCCGGTGCGCCGGCTGGAGGACCTGCGCGGCCTGAAGATTCGAGTCACCGGCGGCCTGACTGCAGACATCTACCGCGAGCTGGGCGCCGTGCCCGTTTCCATTGCCGCCGCGGAGATCTATCCGGCGTTTCAGCGCGGCATCCTCGACGCGGTTACCCTGTCCCTGGCGGACATGGTGGCCTATCGATTGCAGGAAATCGCCAGCTTCTACACGATCGGCGATATCAACGTCGTGCTGCTGCACTACTGTCTGAATCCGCGTACGTTCGACGCCCTGCCCCCGGACCTGCGCGAGCAGTTCTACCGTCTGCTCCGGGTTCGCAGCCAGATCGCCGTGCAGAACTATTACACTGGGCAGGCCTACGAGCGGGCGTTCCAGACACTGGTCGATTCAGGCGTCGAGGTGCTGGAGCTCGACGAGGCAGAGCTCGCCCGGTGGCGCGACCGGGTGACGCCGCTAAAGCAACGGTACATCGCCCGCCATGAAGCCGAAGGGTTGCCCGCAGGCGAACTGGTGGAGCGCATGGAAGCGCTCTCCTCGGCCTACGCGTCGCTCTCCAACGAGCAGATCAACGCCCGGATCAGGGAAACGCCCGTGGAAGGAATCATCGACCTGTGATCCTTGAGATGCTGGATCGCGGATCCGCCCGGGCGGCGGCGACTCTCTACGCGGTCGGCGTGCGCGCTGCGCTGCCGGCCTTGCTCGCCTTCGTCACGCTCGAGGTGGTGTTGCGCTACGGGTTCAACTCCCCCCTGCAGTGGAGCCGCGACGTCAACGGCCTGCTGCTACTGGTCACGCTGTTTTCGACGCTGCCCCACGCCTGGGATCGCGGTTTCCACATCCGGATGGAGATCGTCCACAGGCGGTTGCGGGGGCGCTGGCGGAGCCTGGCGGATGCGCTCACCGCCCTGGCCGGACTGGTCTTCTTTGGATTGATGAGCATTCAGGCTGTCAGCTTCGCCCAATACATGTTCGTCACCGGCGAGACTGGTGAGGACCTGAGCGTGGCACTGTGGCCGTTCATGGTTTACGTCGCCGTATGCGGCCTGGTGCTCTGCGCCCGGCTCGTTGCCAATCCCGAGGCGGCGCACGAGGCCGGCGAGGCTGACGGGGAGTCGGATCAATGGATCTGATACTGGTCGGCGTTGCCGGCGTCGTTTTGCTCCTGGTACTGCTCGTCGTCGGTGTGCCCATAGGGTTCGCCATGGCCTTCACCGGCATCCTGGGGCTGTGGATCGTGGAAGGCGCGGCGCCCGCCATGGCCCATGCGGCGCTGGTCCCCTGGGAGCATGGGCGGGACTTTATTTTCGTTGCCATCCCGCTGTTCGTGCTCATGGGCCAGTTGTTCTACCACGCCGGGCTCGCCGGCGACCTCTACCAGGGGTTGCGCTCGTGGGTGGGGCGGGTGCCCGGCGGACTGGCCATCTCCTCCGTTTTCGCCTGCGGAGGTTTTGGCGCCGTGACCGGCTCGAGCATCGCCACGGTGGCGACCATGGGCACCATCGTCATGCCGGAGATGCGCCGCTACGACTACGATTCGCGGCTGGCCACGGGCGCCCTGGCGGCGTCGGGCACGCTGGGAATACTGATCCCGCCAAGCTTGATATTCATCTTCTACGGTGTCATGACCGAGACATCCATCGGCGCCTTGTTCATCGCCGGAATCGTCCCCGGCGTGATCACGGCGCTGATGTTCGCCACCATTATTTTCGCCCGCTGCGTGCTCAACCCCTCGCTCGGGCCCAAGGGTCCGCGTGCAGACGGGCGGCAACGCCTGGTCGCTTTCGGTCGACTGGGACCGGTGGCGGCCCTGTTCCTGCTCATCATCGGGGGCATCTACGCCGGTATCTTCACGCCCACCGAGGCGGCCGGGATCGGCTGCGCGGGCGTTCTGGTCATGGCGCTGATTCGGCGCAAGCTCAGCATAGCGACCGTCGGGGCCGCATTGCGCGGGTCGGCGCTGATCAGCGCGATGATCTTCACCATCATCGTGGGCGGCTACGTCGTCGCGCGCTTTCTGGCCGTCACCGGACTGACGGACAGTCTGGTGAACCTCATCATCGGCGCCGACCTGGGGCGGGTCGGCTTCCTGCTCATGCTGGTGGCGCTCTATTTCGTGCTGGGCGCGATGCTGGACGTGTTCGGCATGCTGGTGCTCACCATCCCCTTCATCTTTCCCGTGGTCGGCGAACTGGGCATCGATCCAATCTGGTTCGGAGTCTTCGTCGTGGTGATGGCCGAGCTGGCGCTGATCACGCCCCCCATCGGCGCCAACGTGTTCGTGATGCGTCGGGTGGCGCCGGATGTCCCGATGGAGGAGATCTTTCGCGGCGTACTGCCCTTCGTGCTGGGTGAACTGGCCGTCCTGGCGCTGCTGATACTGTTTCCGGAGACCGCTTTGTGGCTGGTTGGCCGGATGGGTTGAACGGCTGCGCGCAGTCGATCGGACACGTATCCTGTTACGTGGGCGCTATAAGCATATTTGACATTCTTATGACTGCGGAAAGTAAACCCTATTGGGATTGTTCCGATAGTTTGTTACATTGCGGCGTGTCACGCCGTTATTTATTTAGGGGAGAATCCCATGTCAAGTTCTGAGCGAGTAACCTTGTTGGTTTCCGCGGCCCTCGCAGCCGCACTGGCCGTTTTTGCGGCCCCGTCCGTCGCCCAGGAAGCCACTCCGGCGGCAGGACCGCTCGAAGAAGTCGTCGTGGTCGGCACCCGCCGGCGCGACCGTTCCGCCGCCGACTCGCCCGTGCCCGTGGACGTGGTTTCCGGGGACGATTTCCTCGCGCACGGCGGCAGCGACATGGACGACCTGCTGGCCGCCACGGTGCCGTCCTACAACGTCTCGCAGGAGCCGATCTCCGACGCGGCGACATTCATCCGCCCGGCCACGCTGCGTTCGCTGGCGCCCGATGCCACCCTTGTGCTGGTTAACGGCAAGCGCCGCCACCGCGCGGCGGTCATCGCGCTGCTCGGCGCCGGTATTTCCGGCGGCTCGCAGGGCCCCGACCTGTCCTCGATTCCAGCCATCGCGCTGGACCGGCTGGAGGTTCTGCGCGATGGAGCCTCGGCGCAGTACGGCTCCGACGCCATCGCCGGCGTCATGAACTTCGTGCTGAAGAGCGACGCGGAAGGCTCGATGTTCGACCTCAAGTACGGCACCTACTTCGAAGGCGACGGCAATTCCATCACGTTCGCCGCCAACAAGGGCTTCGCACTTACCGACGCCGGCTTCGCCAACATCAGCTTCGAATGGCGGGAACAGGACCCGACCAGCCGCAGCCATCAGCGCCCTGACGCCCAGGACCTCATCGACGCAGGCAACACCCACGTGCGCACCCCTGCCGCGCAGATCTGGGGCCAGCCGGAAGTGTCCGGCGACCACAAGCTGTTCGGCAACTTCGGCATCGATCTCGGCAACGGCAGCGAGTTCTACGCCTTCGGCAACTGGGCCGAGCGGCAGGTCGAGGGCGGCTTCTACTATCGTAATCCGCACACCCGCGGCGGCGTGTTCGCCGGGCCGAAGGTCGATCCGGCTACCGGGTTCACGGAACAACAGGGCGGCGACGCCCATCACCACAGCGTTGACAGCGTCAAGGTGGCAGATCTGACCGGCAACTGGACCCCAGAATCCACCACCTGCCCGGCCGGCGTGCCAATCGTCGGACACGTGCCTGACGCTGCCATCATGGCTGCGGTGCAGTCTAGCCCCAACTGCTACACGCTGTACGAGAGGTTCCCCGGCGGCTTCACGCCGCAGTTCGGCGGCTTCATCTCCGACTACGCGCTGGCGGGCGGCGTGCGCGGCGACCTGGGCGACAGCGGCTGGTACTATGACCTGAGCGCAACCGCGGGCCGGAGCTGGGCCAGCTTCTACATCTACAACACCATCAACCCGCAGCTTCTGAGCCAGCGTAACGACATCGACACCCACTTCAACGCCGGTGCCTATACTGAGACCGATCGCGTCATCAACTTCGACATGTCCCGGCCCTTCGACACCGGCGGCTATGCGCCCATCAACATCGCCTGGGGGCTAGAGTACCGGGACGAGACCTTCCGCATCACCAACGGCGAGCCAAATTCGTTCTACATCGACCCGAATCTGGAGTCCGGCCTGGCGGCACAGGGCTTCGGCGTCGGCTCCAACGGCTTCCCCGGCTTCCAGCCCGGCGACGCCGGCGACAACACGGTGAGCGCCTTCGCGGCCTACTTCGATGTGGAAACCGATCTGTCCGACACCGTCCTCGTCAACGGTGCGGTGCGCTACGAGAACTACGATGAGTTTGGCGACACCTTCGACGGCAAGGGCGCCATCCGCCTGCAGCTCGCCGACAACTTTGCCCTGCGGGCCTCGGCGAGCACCGGCTTCCGCGTGCCCACGGCCGGGCAGGCGAACCTTCGCAACGTCACCACCGAGTTCAACATGGGCCGGTTGGCGGATATCGCAACCCTGCCGCCCACGAACCCCGTGGCCATCCAGAAAGGCGCCCAGCCGCTGACTCCGGAAACCTCGACGAATCTCACGCTTGGCGCGGTATTCGGTCTGGGCCCCGCGGACATCACACTGGACTACTACAACATCCAGATCAAGGACCGTGTCGCCTTCACCAGCCGCTTCAATCTCACAGAGGCGGACATCACTGCGCTGCTGGCCGCCGGTGTTTCCGACGCAACCAGCTTCACTTCGGTGCGTTTCTTCACGAATCAGCAGGATGTGAAGGCTTCCGGCGTGGACGTCGTCGCCACGGTTCCTTTCGACATCGGCGACGGGGCCACGAGCCTGCAGCTTGCGGCGAACTTCTCGAGCATCGAACTGACACGCTTCAATCCCGACTTCACGGGCGAATCCCGGCGTCTGCAAATCGAGGAGGGCCGTCCCGGCTCGCGCATCACCGCCACGCTCAACCACAGCCAGGACACCTGGCGGGTGATGGGCCGGCTGCGCCACTACGGCGAGTACTACGATGACCCGACGAACTCCGGTGGCCTCCCTCCGGCCGGGAATGCCTTCTATCCGGGCGCGTCGACGCTGATCGATTTCGAGGCCGCCTTCGACGTCAGCGACAGCCTGTCGGTGCTCGTGGGACTGTCGAACGCCTTCGACACGTACCCGGACGTCAACCCGACCGGCGAGAACGGCGAGGTTGCCGGCTTGCTCTACCCGGAAAGCTCGCCGTACGGCTTCAACGGCGGCATGTACTACGTGCGCGGCACCTGGCAGTTGCAATGACCGGGCGCCGCCGGCCGGGCTCCATTCGGGGTCCGGCCGGCGACGGCGTTCAGGGGCCTCCTTCAGGAAGCGCGCACTGGAACGGCTTGATCTCCTCGCCCGGAATCCAGTGCCAGGCCCCGACCAGCGTGGCCGGTTCGGTGAAGGTACCCGGATCGGTTACGATAGCCATGTAATCCAGACGGTCGCCGGTTTCGCTGAGTTCGAATCGCTCGACCACTTCCACGTCCTCGCTCTGGGGCGTTCCCACGTCGTCGAAGAATGACTCATTGATTCTCGTAGTGGTCACCACCAGAGTGTTGCCCTCCCAGCGCCCGGTCGAAACGCCCACATGAGAGGTTGGCTGGCCGGCGGCGGAGAAATCGGCGGAGAGATGAATGACCCGTTCGCCATCCCACTCTTCCAGCCGCAGCAGAATACGGTCGCCCTGGTCGACGAACTCGATGGGATAGGGGTTATTCATCATCCCGGGCATTCCGGGCGGAATGCAGAATAGGGCGGGGTCGTCCGCCAGGGGATCGAAGTCTTCCCGGGCGGCGACTGCGGCTTCGGTAAACGGTAGCGTCGATTGCAATCCAACCACTGAAGTCCGGCTCCAGATCCTGAAAATGCCTTCTGCTTCCTGTGTACTCTGGTCGCGGGCGGCTTCGGAAATCGGCGCCGGCGTGACATCCCTGCCGAGCCGAGCCGCGCGCTGGGGCCAGAGCGGTACTTCCGTACCGTCGGCCAGGGTCATGGTATAGGCGGCCATGGTGGTGAGCCCCCGGCGCGACAGGGCGCCCATCAGCGCGACGCGGTCACCAATCTGGACGATGTCGCGCCCGATACCCAGCCGTTCCAGGGCGTTGGTGGAGCCGGATTCGGCCTCCCAGATTTCCCGATCGCCATTCGCGAGAGTGCGCTCGATTGAGACCACAACATGTGGGTTTCGCCAGAAGACATCGACGACGGTGCCTTCGACGGTGCCCAGGTTCTCGGTGTCGTAGGCGACGCCGACCGCATGGTGCGCCAGCAACGGGCCCGGGGCCGCGAGAGCGAGGATAAGCAGTATGGTTCGCATTACAAGCTACCTCCTGATGTTGGATTCAACCGATACGCCGTTATCGGTTGGTTCCGGCACTATTGGATGAAAACATTCAGGCGCAACGGTGACCAGGCCATTCCGTCCGGTGTTTCATGGCTGGCCGCCAGCGTGCGCGGCGGACTTTCGGGAACTGAAAAATCATAAACCAGGATGCGCCCGTCCGACCGGGTCGCCACGAAACCGGTGTCGCCGACCGCCAGGAATCCGAATCCGCCCGCGCCGGGTTCATCCCCGGGGATGGCCAATCGGTCCAGAACCTCGCGAGTCTGAACGTCGTATATGTGGATGCCGGCCGTTTCGCGGTTGCCGTAAATCACCGCCATTCGTCCGCCGGGCAGGTTGGCGAGGCGGCGCGGCTGCGTGCCGGCGTCGAACTTCTCGACGATTGCGAGCGTATCGGGATCGATGATCGAGATCGTGTTTTCATCCTGGTTGATGGCCCATACGGCCTCTCCGTCCGCGGTGACTGCGATCGCTTCGGCCCCGAGGCCGGAGGGAATCACGGTAGGGGGCCGGTCCTCCTGCAAATACACAACGGAGACGGTTCCCTGTCCCAGGCGTGCGCCAACGTAAGCGCGGCTGCCATCGGGACTCAGCAGGATCATGTGCCCCTCGCGCGCACCGTCGCCAATGGGGTAGGTGCTCACGACTTCAAGGGCGGATACATCCACAAGGGCAACCTGGTCCAGGGTTTCCAGAGTGACCACCGCGTGGCGGTTATCCGGCAGAAACACCGAATCGTGAGGTTTCGTTCCAGGCCCCGTATCGATTCGGCCCAGGACGCGCGCTTCCGGGACGTCGATGACCACCAACCGTTCTCCGGGGGCTCCACGCCCGTATTCCGCGGTCAGGGCCAGGCGGCCGTCCGGCGACACGGCCACCTCGTGCGGCCAGCCGGCGCCGATGGGCACGCGGGCAATCTCGCTCTCGGTCTCGAGATCGAAGAATGACACGCTGCCCGCGTCTGCGTGCCGATTGACGACCAGCAGGGTCCCGTCCTGGGCAGCCGCGTTCGCGGCCCCGATGACAACGGCCAGAAACGCCGCAGCGCGAGCAGGGCCGGCAGGGCGCCGGATTCGTAACGATTGTGCGTTGGCATTCATGACAATACTCGGTCAAATGATCTTCAAGCGTTGCATTCTACGACAAGGAGCGGCGCCAATGGCCGTGCAAATGCCTGACCCCTAATCCCCGGATAAGGACTGGACGTTATCTCTGAAAGGGACGGTGGCAC
>VYEH01000168.1 GCA_009843005.1 Pseudomonadota bacterium
CACGGTGCCCATGGCATCGACAAGATCAGGAAAATCGACAACGAAGCGATAGAGTTGCTGACATCACTGGGTCGTGGCGCGGTGACGCTGGTGACCTTGGCGCCCGAAATGACGTCGACCGTTGTAATAGAGCAGCTGAGCGCGGCAGGAGTGGTCGTATTCGCGGGTCACTCCGAGGCGGACTATGAGCAATGCCAGCGGGCGGTGGATGCGGGCTTGAGCGGCTTTACCCACCTGTTCAACGCGATGCCGCCGTTAATGGGCCGGGCGCCGGGAATTGTGGGTGCTGCACTCGATCTTGACAGTGCCGTGGTCAGCGTCATTGCCGACGGACACCACGTGCATCCGGCGTCGTTGCGGGTGGCGCTGGGAGCTAAAAGGCGGGGTCAGGTGGTGCTTGTCTCGGACGCCATGCCTACCGTCGGGTCTACGCTCACGGAATTTCGATTGGGTGGTCAGCGGGTCGAGTTGAAGGATGGCGTGCTCAGGAACCGGCGCGGTTCCCTCGCCGGCTCGCACCTCAACATGCTCGAGGCGGTGCGAAACGTGATTTCGCTGACCGGGAACCATTGGACCGAGGCGGTAAGGATGGCCTCGAGCTATCCGGCGCGAGCGATCGGTGTTGCCGATCGGCGTGGATTTCTTGCGCGTGGATACCGGGCGGACCTGGTGGAACTCAACGAGGACATGTCGCTGCACAGGACCTGGGTTTCGGGCGCGCCGCCAGAACGAGATTAGGCGGATTCCGCAGCCGCCTGGCAGCGCCAGCCGCGGTCCTTCGTAAAACGCCGCGATCAGAACCGAAAACCGCGTTGAACCTCTCTGCGTCCTGATTGACGTTTCATGGATCGTCTGCTACCTTAAACGAAAGCTAATGAAAATTTTGATAATTTATTAATAGCATGAAACACTGGAAAATATCAGAGCGGTATTTACAGAATCTTTCATTTGAATTAAAAAGAATCGCTGTTCTTTTCCGGTTCCTCACCTGGGTCGCAGGTTTCGCGATGCTGGTCCTGTCCGCTACCGCAAGCGGCCAGGACGCCGGAGCACCAACCGGCTTGCAGGTCGACTCCACAACCACGTCAACGGTTACGCTGAGCTGGACGGCGCCCGTAGGGGGCACGGCCCCCACGGCCTACAACGTCTACCGTTGCGACGAGCCGTGCACGCTCGATTCCTCTACCCATTGGATCGCTTGGGTCGATCAGTCGGAGGGCACCGATCTCGACCTTACAGACACGAATGACAATTCCGACCCTGCCGAGTCCGGCGGAACCAGCCCGGTGGTCGCGGCAAAGACCTACCGATACGTGGTCGCCTCCCTGCCGGGAGACATCTGGTCCAACCAGGTTACTGCCCCGACGCCGGCAACGCGCGCGCTGGCCGCGCCGACCGGCCTGAAAACCACCGCCACCAGCACCACCGGGATCACCATCGGCTGGACGGCGCCGGCGGACGACGGAAGGGGATCGCCCGCGGCGTACAACGTCTACCGTTGCACGGTTCCGTGCGTTCTCGGCAGCAACAATTGGCTCGCGTGGGTGACGGATGGAACCACCCATGCGGATACGGGCGTCACCTCGGGCGCGTCCTACCGCTACGCGGTCGCCGCGTACCGGGACCTGGAAGGCGCCTGGTCCAGGGAGATCATCGCCGTGGCGCAGACCCCAACGACCCCCGCGGCACCTGTCGGTTTGTCACCCTCCGGCATCAGCGAGACGTCCATCACCTTGAGATGGGGTGAACCGGGCGACGGTGGTGGAACACCCGAGGCATACAACGTTTACCGCTGTGAGCAAACGGAGGGCGACCCGCCGTGCACGCCCGCGTGGATTGCCTGGGTGGCGAACGGAACAACCTTCACGGATACGGCTAAGGACACCAGCCCCGCCGAACAGGGCGGAACGAGCCCCGTGGTAGCCAACAGTATCTACCGGTACGCCGTGGCTGCGTACCGCACGGGTTTAGCCGGCAACTGGTCCGCGGTGCTGTCGGTGAAGGCCGAATCCACCCTTACCGTTCCCTCGGTACCCGTGGACTTCACCGCGCGGGGCAGCGGAAACAGAATAGCGCTGAATTGGAGGGAACCATTGTGGCGCGGCGGCATCGGACTTGACGGCTATACCCTGTACCGGGGCGACGGAGACTCCTGCGACCAACTGAGCGAATACAAGTCCGGTATCCCGCCCGCCACGACCTACCTCGAAGATTCCGGCGTGATCGCGGGCCGGTCGTACTGCTACCGGCTCACCGCGAGCAACCTGTTCGGGGAAGGCCAACCCAGCGATGCCCAGGCGGTCAAGGCGGTCGATCTGGGCGCTCCCCGGGACCTGAAATTGGTCGAGGGCAATACGGCGATCATCGGCCTCGCCTGGACAGCTCCGCCCGAGGACGGCGGAGGCGCGGTGGACGGGTACGATGTCTACCGGTGCGAACAGATCGGCACGGATCCCTGTGCTCCGCAGTACATCGCCTGGGTGGTTGACGGCGAACAATACACGGACGTGGGGCTGTGGACAGGCGTCACGTACCGCTATGCGGTCGATGCGGTGAGAGCCAATGTCGTCAGTGAGCGGACCAACGAGGTGACGTTCAGCCCGGGCGCGGCCGTGGTCGTTCGGCCCGGATCGGTTGAAATCATGCCCGTGACGGTAGTCGACGCCAAGGCGACCACAACAGAAATCATATCGGTATCGGCTGATGCCGGTGTACCCGAAGGAACGCTTTTCGAGTTGCCGCCGATGGACGCGTCCCTGGATCTTTTTGGCGTGAAGGTGACATCCGAAAACGCGGAGGAAAGCGCGCCCGGTGCGCCCAATGGACTGGTTCATGCCGTTGACAGGGTCTTGCTGATCGAGTTGCGTAAAAGAGTCATCGGCTCCATCGAGGAATTGCCGTCCGCGGCAACCATTTGCATTCCACTGAGCCGCGTCGCCGGCGGGATCGACCCCGGCAGCGCGGCCTTTTACCGGACAGCGGTGGATCGGCAATCGTGGATGCCCATGGAAGCGGTTCACAGGCCCGGAATGGTATGCGGTGCCATTCGGCAGTTTACGCGATTCGCCGTGTTCGGACGGGTGGCCCAAGAATCCCCGGATACGGACCCTGTAACTCCACCCACCGCAGACGGCGCGCCCACCGCGCTTACGGTCACGTCCATCTCGGCGAACGCGATAGCGCTGAGTTGGACGGGTCCGGCGGACGATGGTGGGGGACCCATCGAAGCGTACAACGTCTACCGCTGCGAGGACGGTGAGACCTCATGCGAACTCACCGCCGACCATTGGATCGCCTGGGTGACCAGCGGAACCACTTTCACCGACACCCATGACGATTCCGACCCGGCGGAGGCAGGAGGCACGAGCCCGCTGGTGCCCGGGACGACGTACCGATATGCGGTGGCGGCTTACCGGGAGGGCGAGGGGAATTGGTCCAACGAAGTGACCGCCACGGCGGTGGCCGGGAATGGCGACGCCGCGGGCGGTCCTCGGTTCGCCGAGGATGCGAGCATTGGCGACCTGGTATTCACTGCAGGGGCGGCGATAGAGCCGATCACCTTGCCTGCGGCAACGGGCGGCGACATCGACGAAACGCTTAATGACGGTGAGTTGAGTGTCTACAGCTTCGATCCGGTGGACTTGCCTGCGGGGCTGACGTTCGACCGCTTCACGCGGGTGATGCAGGGCACGCCCACGCATACCCTCGAGAAGACGGACTACACCTACTGGGTACATGATGACGACGAGGACTATTCCCGGGCGGATTCGGACAGCATTGGCTTCACGATCACGATCTTGGACGCCAGCGGCAATGCGCCGCAGCTTCTCTCCCAAGCAGATCGGGTCCTGCTTGAAGACGTGTCGGCCTCGATGGCGCGCAGCATGCTATCGAGTGTAGTGCCGACAATAGGTAGCCGATTCGTGGCGTCCAACGATTCGCGGTTCGCGCTCGCAGGGCGGCAACTGACGCTGGGGGAAATGGCCGAACAGCTTTCCGGCGACATCGGTCGCGCCACCTTGCGGTCGGAGAACTCCGGATTCTCAGGGAGATATGGATCCTCCCCCACGATACACCGTATCGGCGAAAGGCCCTACATCGATGCTCTTTCCGGCGTGCCCGGCGGGGAAGGGGTTGCCGGTCACCAGGTGGTGGGAGGAGACCGACTGCTGCTCGGAAGCGGCTTCTCGACACGACTCGCGGGCGACCTGGAAAGTGCGCGGCAGTGGATGGTCTGGGGCCGAAGCGATATCCAATCGTTCCAGAGCGGCTCGGCGGATGGCGGTACGTATTCTGGCGATGTCCGGACGGGCTATCTGGGCCTGGATGGACGCGCGGGTGAACGCGCACTGTTCGGTGTGGCGATCTCCCACAGTCTCGGCCAGGCGGAGTACGCCGGCAGCGATTCAGCCGGAACCATGCAGATGCAGGTCACAACGGTGCTGCCCTATGCCCGGTTCACGCCCGATCGACGGTTCGAGGGGTGGATCGTCCTGGGCGCGGGCCGGGGCGAAAGGCAAACGTTTGTCGAGGGTCAACTCCACGAGTCCGGGGCACTCGCCCCGAAACTCGGCGCGCTGGGCGGACGCCGGACGTTCGAGTCCGGCATTGCCGGCATCGATTGGGAGATTCGCGGCGACGTGCAATACATGAGCCTTGAATCCGTCTATGACGTGGAAATCAGCGCCGCCCGGGCGCGTCTCGGCCTGGAGGGTTCCTCCACACTGCAGTTCGGCAGCGATGCGTTTGTCCGGCCGTTTCTGGAACTGGGCGTGCGCTACGACGAGGGCGCCGGTCGGCACACCGGAGCGGGCGTGGAAGTCGTGGCGGGCGCGGTGTTCAGGCATTCGCGCTCCGGTTTTTGGCTGGAGGCCCGCGGACGCACGCTGTTGCTGCACGCCGCCGCCGACTACAAGGAGAGCGGATTCAGCCTGACGGCCGGGATGCAACCGAGTGCCGACGGAACCGGTCCGTCGGTTCTGATTTCACCGCAGTGGGGCGGATCGGTCGAGGGTTCCAACGCGATATGGGGCGACCATGGACTGAATCCGGCGCACCGCGGAATCGCGATGACGCAAAACGAACGATCCATACGCAGCGAAGTAGCCTGGGGCTTCCTGGCGCCTCACAGCGGCGCCTTGATCCAGCCGTTCGGCGAGATGCAGGCGTCCGACGGGCTCCACCGCCGCGCCCGCCTCGGCGCCCGTTACCGTCACATGACGAACGACCGCCAGTTGGAGCTTGAACTTTCCTCCGACATCGCGGCCGTGGATTCGTTCGATCGGCCGGACCTGCTTGACGCGATGGACTGGCAATACGACGTACTGTTGAGAGGCAATTTGAGGTTCTAGAGGATGACTGAAAATTTCGCGATCGCCATGCCCGAGCGGGTCGATACCGCCAGGCCGATGGAAAGCATTGGCGGCCGGCATCGGCTTCGGCGGTCGTTTGGGCTCGGTATAGGGTGGCTGATCTGCCTGCTGCCAGTGCTCTGCCTGGGACAGGCCGGCGACGAGTCCGAAGGTGAGACAGAGGTTCTGGAGGAAATCGTGGTCACCGGGCGGTTCCAGCGCAGCCTGCAGGATGCGCTGGACATGAAACGGGAGGCCACCGAAATCATCGAGGCGCTTTCGGCTGAAGACATCGGCTCGCTTCCCGATACGAGTGTCGCGGAGTCGCTAGCCCGCCTTCCCGGCGTGTCGCATACACGAAACGCCTTCGGCGCCAACGGGCTTTCCATTCGTGGACTGGGATCGATTCTCACCAGCACCACGCTGAATGATCGGGATCTCGCCAGCGAGTGGGGCGACCGCAGCATCTCCTACAACCTGTTCCCGGCGGAACTGATTTCCCGGGCAACCGTATACAAGGCCCCGGCGGCGAGCCATGTCGAAGGCGGCATTGGCGGTACGGTCAACCTGCAGACAGCGCGGGCCCTTGACTGGGGCGAACGGTCCATTGCGGTGAACTTCCGCGGACGATACAACGACCTGGGACCCAAGGTACTGGAGGGCGAGTCGACCGGTTATCGCGGCAGCGCCACCTATGTCGATCAGTTTGCCGACGATACGCTCGGCGTCGCACTGGGATACGCCGGCCAGTACGCCCCGCTGGTGAGTGCGAGTACCTACATCTACGAATCCAGAAAGGTGGATTACGGTGGTTACATCGACGGATTGCCTGACGGTTTCGGTCCCAACAACGACTTCAATGTGCCCTACGGCGGGGAAAGCAGCGTCCTCAATGGAACGAGCGACCGTCATTCCATGCTCGGAACGATCCAATGGCGTCCGAACGGAGCGTTCGAAATGAACTTCGACGGGTTCTTCTCGACATTCGAGCAGAGGGGCTGGTCGGGCGGACTCGCGCTCGGGGGGCTCGGTTCGTTTGGCAACAGGTACGAGGACGTTACCGTCGACTCGGGCAACCTCGTCAGCGCGACCGTGACCTGCCTGCATGCCGCGCCAACGCAGTGCCGGGACCATAGCTGGGGCCAGGATCTATCGGCGATCAGCGCCATGGACAACGCCGGGAGCGAACTGCACAGCTATGGTTTGGGGGGGCGCTGGACGCGCGGCTCTGCCACGCTGACGTTTGACGCGTCCTGGTCGAAGGCCGAAGCGGACAACGAATATGTGACCGTACACCACCGTCCGTACGAAGCGGGGTCGGCCCCGGCCGTGCTGATTCGTCCCATGGCATCCTTCGGCGAAAACGAGGCAGGCGCCGGTTTCATGACCTCGCCGCTGGATTTCCTCGACCTGTCCACAAACCGTCAGGATGCCTTCCTGGCGATTGACGATACCCGCCAGGATGAAATATTCACCTACAAGGCCGACCTCGAGTTCGCGCTTGTTTCGCCCGTCTTTACGGCGGTTACGGCTGGGTTGCGGCTCGTCAATCGCGACAACCTGTTTATCCCGCGCCGGATACGGCTGTTACCAGGGGAAGCCGGACCACCCGTACCGATCGATCCGCAACATGTCATCGGCGTACTCGATCAGGAGCGGATGGATGAGGCGTTCGACGCCACTCCCACGCTGCTTCTCGATACCCAGGCCGTAAGGAAAGCGGTGTTTCCCGAGGTTGAACCGCTGGTCCAGGCCGTTAGCGGGCATTTCATTGAGGAGGATGTCAGCGCCATCTACGTGCAAATGGACTTTGATGCGAGTACCCCCGGCGGCCTTCCGATCGCCGGCAACTTCGGCGTTCGCGTCGTAACAACCGATGTGAACACCAGCGGCACGCAAAGCATCAATGGCGTGCTTGGCCCGATCGAGACGAGCGATTCCTACACGGAGGCGCTTCCGTCGGCCAACATCAATATTTTCCCGCGAGAAGATTTCATCATTCGGCTTGCCGCGTCCCTCGCGATCGCCCGCCCGGCCGTCACTTTCCTGAGCCCGGGAACGGATCAGTGGGGGGACAACATTTGGGGCGGCGCCTACGGCGGCGGGAACCCGTACCTGCGGCCCTTTGTCGCTGATCAGGTAGACCTTAGCTTCGAGAAGTACTTCGACGAGGACACGGCACTGGCCGTCGCGCTGTTCGGCAAGGAGATGGACACGTTCATCACCCAGAGCCGGACCGTGGCCGGTCCGCCGGACCATTGGGTTTCCTACATCCCGGCCAACGGCAAAGGCGGCGGCCTGCTCGGTCTGGAACTGACGTTCCAGCACAGTTTCCAGAACCTGTTGCCGCCACAAGCGGGGACCGTGGGAATCTACGCGACCTATTCGTACACGGATTCGGATATCGAACTGACCGAGACGTTCAACTCCAGCACCTTCGGGCTAGATGGGCAATCCGACCATGTCGGCAACGTCACCATGCATTACTACAGAAACCGGTTCAGCGCGCGCCTTTCGTACCGTTACCGCTCGGAGTTCACCCGCCCGCAACGGCCCGCGCGCGCCTTCACGACCAACGCGGCCGAGGGTGATCTCGCGTTCCAGGTGAGTATCGACGCAAGCGATCGGCTGAACTTCTACCTTGAAGGGTGGAACCTCCTGAACGAGCCCAGGGACAACTACTACGGGCTCGAGAGCCTGCAGGGCGCATACGGCGTATTTGGCCGCAACCTGCAGTTCGGCCTTACGTACCGGCCGTAGGCCCGAAGGCGCAAGAGCGAACCGTCATGTTGGTATTCTGTATCGCAAATCGTTCGGGAGACGTGTCTCGCCGGATACCCCGACTCGCGGGATTCGCGCTTTTGATCCTTTCGGCGGCTGCGAGGAGCCAGGCTCCCGGAGCGCCGTCCGACCTGACGGTCGTCTCGGCGGGTACGACACGAATCGTATTGAGCTGGACGGCGCCCCCGGACGACGGCAGCGGCGCCATCGAGGCTTACAACGTCTACCGTTGCGACGAGCCGTGCACGCTCGATGCCAACGACCATTGGATCGCTTGGGTGACCAGCGGAACGACTTTCACCGACACGCACGATAATTCCGACCCGGCGGAAGCCGGAGGCACGAGTCCGCTGGCGCCCGGGGCGACGTACCGTTATGCCGTGGCTGCGTATCGCGGCGGCGAAGGGGACTGGTCCAACCAGGTCACCGCGACCACGCCGGAAACCGCCTCGGTGCCGGGCGCTCCGACAGAGTTCACGGCACGGGGCAGCGAGACCGCGGTAACGTTGAGTTGGAAGGCGCCGGGTTGGGAAAGCGGCGACGCGCCCAGCACCTACACGCTTTACCGGGCGGCCGGGGATTCCTGCGATGAAGCGGGCGAATACAAGACCGGTATCGCAGCCCCCGCGACCTACCTGAAGGATACAGAGGTTTCCCCCGGGCAAGCCTATTGCTATCGGCTTACCGCCAGCAATTCCGCCGGCGAAAGCTCTCCCAGCGATGACCGGACGGTAAGGACGGTGAACGTGGGTCCTCCACTGGATCTCACCGTGATCGAGGGCGGCAGAACCGGGGACGGCGATAACAAGATCGGCCTCGGCTGGAACGCTCCGGCGGAGGACGGCGGCGGCCCGGTGGACGGGTACGACGTGTACCGGTGCGAACAGACGGGGACGGAAGCTTGCACGCCGGTGTATCTCGCCTGGGTGGTTGACGGCGCGGAATACCTTGACCGCGGGCTGACGGTGGGAACCACGTATCGCTACGCGGTGGACGCGGTGAGGGCGGACGCGGCGGGCGCCAAATCCAACGAGGTGACGTTTCGGGCGGGAGTGGCTGCCGTCGCGCAGCCCGGGTGGGTCGAGGGTCTGCCCGTAAGGGTGACGGATGCGGGCGAGACTTCCACTGAAGTCGTGCTGTTGGTCTCCGATTCCGGCGTGCCGGCGGGAACGCTCATCGAGCTGCCCATGCTGGACGCCCCTTCGGGATTCTGGGCCGTCCTGGTGACGTCCGAAAGTGCGGAGGGCAGTTCGCCGGCCGCGCCCGCCGGTCTGGTGCATGCCTCGGACCGGGTACTGAGAGTCGCCGCCCTGGACACGCTGTCCGGTGGCCACGTCAACGAATTGCCGGCGGTGGCGACAATTTGCCTCCCGCGCGGCCGGATCGCCGACGGGATCGACCCCGGCAGTCCGGCTATCTACCAATCGGCGACCGACGGGCTGTCGTGGACGCCGCTGGACGCCGTGTACAGGCCTGGACTTGTTTGCGGCGCCACGCGGCGGTTCTCGCGTTTCGCGGTATTTGGCCGGACAGCAGAACAAACGGGCACGACGCCGGATCCCGGCACGACGCCCAATCCGGGCACGATGCCCGATCCGGGAGGTTCGCAGACCTCGGCGCCCAGTTTCCCCGAGGGCGCCAGCATCGGAGATCTCTCGTTCGTGGTGGGCGCCGCCATCGAACCAGTGACGCTGCCCGGCGCGACGGGCGGCGATATCAATGTCGAACTCAACGGCGGAGAGCTCAGCGACTACAGCTTCGACCCCCCCGATCTGCCGCGGGGACTCACCTTCGACCGCTTCACCCGGGTCATCCAGGGCACGCCCGCCCGGCACACCGCGCGGACGAATTACACCCTTTGGGTACACGATGACGACGCGGACTATTCCGTTCAGGACGCAGCCAGCCTGCATTTTACGATTGAAGTCACGGGCGATATCCGTCAGGTGGAGACACCCGCACCGAGGTTTGCCGAGGACGCCAGCATCGGGGACCTGGAGTTCACGGCCGGGGTGGAGATCGATCCGGTTACCCTGCCGAGGGCGACGGGCGGACATATCGACGTGACCTTGAACGGCGGCGAGTTAAGCGACTACTCCTTCGACCCCGCGGACTTACCCGCGGGCTTGGTCTTCGACCGGTTCTCGCGCGTCCTGAGCGGCATCCCGGCGCGGGCCATTGAGACAACGAACTACACCTTCCGGGTCCACGACGACGACGAGGACCGTTCAGCGGAGGATGCCGACAGCCTGGCGTTTACCCTGACCGTCAACGCGGGCGCGGGCGACGTCGGCGGAACGTTCGTCGAGCCCTATCAGTACATGGAGCGCTCGGACTGGGACCTCGACCGAAATCCGGACGGAACGACCTTCAACGCGACCGCGTGGCGCGGCGATCGCATCCATGCGCCCCTGATCGTCTGGACCGGCGGGGGCGAGGCGCCGGATTCGTTCCGGGTCGAAATGTCGGATCTGGTCGATGATTCCGGCCGGGTCATTCCCAGCGGGCAAGTCCGCACG
>VYEH01000389.1:0-10250 GCA_009843005.1 Pseudomonadota bacterium
CAACTGAGAGTGGCGCTCAACATAGAGGGTTGGGAGCGAGGTATCGCGTGCGGAGACTCCGCGGGTGTCTGGGGATTCCTGTTCGGGGACATGCGGCTGTTTCCGTCGATGATTTCAGGTGTGCTGGTGCTGGCGCTGTTCGAGAGCGCCTTCGTGGGCGAGATCGTGCGCGCCGGCATCGAATCCGTCGGCCGCGGCCAGCGGGAGGCCGCCGGTTCGCTGGGACTCAGCCGGCTCGACGAGCTGCGCTTCGTCGTGCTGCCCCAGGCGACGAGACGTGTGCTGCCGCCGCTGGCCAACCAGTTCATCATCCTGGTCAAGGACAGCTCCATCATTTCCCTCATCTCTGTGCAGGAACTGACCTACAAGACCGTGGAACTGGTGTCGTCCACGCGGGCGATCTTCGAAGCCTGGCTGACCACCGCGGCGCTCTATTTCGGGCTGTGTCTCTGCCTTTCCCTGTTGTTCCGGCGCCTTGAGCGGAGCAGCGGGAGCGAAATGCGAGCCTGACACGAAAAAGCGGTTTCGATCCGAATGAGCTCGCCTGATCGGAGAATGCGGGACCGGTCCGTTCGTGCAATAATGCCGGGAAAATCATCGACTCCAGCGAGGGTGTCCGCATGTCTGGCCGCAACCTGAATCTCGTCGTGCTGGGAGGCTTGACTGGCCTCGCGGCAATCTCCACGACCTTTGCCCAGGGGCAAATCTACGAATCCGTGGAGCATGACTTCCGCGTGGTGACGGTGGTGGAGGACATCCAGCATCCCTGGAGCATCGCGTTCCTTCCGGACGGCGATATGCTGTTCACCCAGCGGACCGGGGAACTGCGCATCGTCCGCGACGGCGAGCTGCTGCCGGGTCCAGTCGAAGGGGTTCCCGAAACTCGCGTCATCAACCAGGGCGGGCTCCAGGAAATCGCCCTGCACCCGGACTTCGAGAACAACCGCATCGTTTATGTGAGTTACTCCAAGCCGAACGGGTCCCGCGGCACCACCGCCCTGATCCGCGCCCGTTTCGAGGACGACAGACTCAACGACGTGGAGGAAATCTTCGAGGCGGACGCCTGGAACGAGCGGGGCGGGCACTTCGGCGCCAAGATCGCCTTCGACGAGGACGGGTACCTGTTCATGTCCGTGGGCGACCGGCAGTCGTCTCCCACGGGCAACCTGGAGCGGCACCCGGCGCAGGACCTCTCGACGCACTTCGGCACCATCGTCCGGCTGATGGATGACGGCTCGGTGCCCCAGGACAATCCCTTCGTGGGCCATGCCACCGCGCGGCCGGAAATCTGGAGCTACGGGCACCGTAACCCCCAGGGGCTGGCTTTCCATCCGGAAACCGGGGACCTGTGGTCCACCGAGCACGGCCCCCAGGGCGGTGACGAGCTGAATCTCATCCTGCCCGGCGTCAACTACGGCTGGCCGGTGATCGGCTACGGCGTGAACTACCGCAGCGGAACCCCCATCCACGCCAGCGGCGAGCGCGCGGGCATGGAGCAGCCGAAGACGTTCTGGATACCCTCCATCGGCGCTTCAGGATTGATTGTCTACGACGGCGATGCCTTTCCCGAATGGCGCGGCGACATCTTCGCCGGCGGGCTGGCCGCCACGCACCGCCGGCTCGCGCGAATCACCGTCGCCGATGACGGCCGCGTCATGACCCAGGAGTCGCTGCTGCACGGCGTGTTTCGAATCCGGGAGGTCCGCCAGGGGCCCGACGGTTTCATCTACCTGGCCACGGACAACCGCGCCGGAGGGCTGACCGACATCGTGAGGATGGAGCCGGCGGTGCCGGCGAGCTATTAGAGCCCGTCGCTGACTTGAACGTCTTCAGGCGCCAGCGTCAATCCTGATGCCTTGGCCTGTTCCTCCAGCAGCACCGCGAAATCCCGGCCCCCATGGCCGGCATCCAGCGTCCGCTGCACCAGGTCGCGGGTGAGTTGCGTCACGGGCAGGGGCACGCCCAGTTGCTCACCGGCCGAAAGGCCCAGATCCAGATCCTTTCTCAGCAGCTCCGGAGTGAACGTGGGCGTCATGTCCAGATTGACGAAGGCGGGGGTCTTGTACCGGGAGAACATGGCGCCCATGACGCTGCCGTTGATGAAGTCCAGGAAATCGTGCCGGCTGACGCCGCCTTTCTCGGCGAGAACCGTAATTTCCGCCAGGGATTGGGTGTACACACCTAGCAGCAGGTTGTGGCAGATCTTTACCATCCGCGCCAGTTCGTCCTCGCCCACGTAAGTGACGCCTCGGCCGATGGCTTCGAGGTACGGCTCGGCCATGTCGAAAGCCGGCCTCGGTCCCGAGGTAACGATCGTCAGCTTGCCCGCCTTGCCCACCTTCGCGTTGCCGCTGACCGGGGAGGCCAGCATGTCCACGCCCATGTCCGCCGCCCTTGAACGGACCTGCGCGGAAGCTTCCTCGGATACGCTGGAGCACTCGATCAGTAGCTTCGGCGTATGCTCGCCTGTGAGCAGCCCGTTCTCGCCAAACACGACGGAGATGAGGTCGTTTGACGCGGAGACCATGGTGAAGACGATGTCCCGGTCGCCGAGGTCCTGAGGTGTATCGACGACCTTGCCGCCGTACTCGATGAGAGGCTCCGCCTTGCTGCGCGTGCGGTTGTAGATCGATACGTCACAACCCGCATCCAGAAGCCGTTTCGCCATGGAGTAACCCATGCGTCCGGCGCCGATCCAACCGATTGTGTATTGCTTCATGTCTGCCACGATTCTTACTCCGATGCCATGATTCCGGGTGTCTGCAAACGTTTGCAGAGATTAAGGTAACGGCTTGGTTGCTTCAAGCGCCTGGGCTCGCGCATGCTCGAAAGTCACGAAATCTCCTTGTTTTCCATATCGGCCCCGTTCTGACAAAACGTCGAATGTGCTAAATTGCATCGATCTTATGAAATTTTCATACCCTGGAGGAGGGCATGGGAACTGTGCGCAAGACCATTACAGTGACCGAGCAGCAGGATCATTGGGTCAAGTCCCGCATCGCCGCCGGTGGTTTTACCAACGACAGCGAGTATATCCGCGCCCTGATCCGCCGTGACCAGGAATGGAGCGCCAGATATGGGGAACTCAATGCTGCCATACGGGAAGGCATTGACAGCGGCGTGAGCGACAAGACGGTGCCGCAGATCATGGAAGATGTCGAAGCCCGACTCCGCGCCGATGGCCGCCTATAGGTTGACGCCCAGGGCGGCCGATGATCTCGACGGCATCTACGAATACACGATCGTCAATTTCGGGTTGGAGCGTGCACGCGGTTACCTGAACGATCTGCACCGGCGCATCAACGACCCAGCCGAGAATCCGGCGCTTGGCCGCGGGGCCGGGCAGCTCGCACCGGGGTTGAGACGTAATCCGTATCGATCCCACGTTGTGTTCTACCTGCCTGAGAATCGCGGCGTGCTGATTGTGCGCGTGCTGCACGAGAGGATGGATGCGCCACGGCACTTCGACCCCACGGTGTGACAATGGCTTGTCCGGTCCTGTTACGCCGCCTATGATCGGGTCATGTCCACCCGTCCGGCAAACATTAAGGACGTAGCCAGCCGGGCAGGGGTTCATCCTTCCACGGTTTCCCGGGTGCTCAATCCGGCGACACGGTCCATGGTTTCGGACCATCTGGCCCGCAAGATCCTGCAGGCGGCCGAGGAACTGGGTTACCGGCGCAATCCCCTGGCAGCCGGCCTGCGGACCCGGCAGACACATACCGTGGGCATTGTGCTGCCGGATCTGACCAATCCGGTGTTTCCGCCCATTGTACGAAGTGCCGAGCATACCCTGGACGCCCAAGGGTATACCGCGGTGCTGGCCGACACGGGCAATCGGCGGCGTCGCGAGCGCACGATCATCGATAACATGAAGTCTCGCCGGGTCGACGGGTTGATCATTGCTGCCGCCCGTCGCAAGGACCCCGTCGTGGACGACTGCGTCGAACTGGGCATTCCCCTTGTACTGGTCAATCGCACGGTTGACAAGCACCACGTCGCGGCTGTCATCAACGACGACGAACTCGGTATCGAGCTGGCCTTGACGCATCTGCTGGATCTGGGTCATCGCCGGATCGCCTATGTGGGCGGCCCCCAGAATACCTCCACTGGTCACCGCCGTTACAAGTCCTTTATCAGGTTGCGCCAACGATTTGGCCTGGCTTCGGAACGCGAATTGGCGGTCAATGCTGTGGACTACACGGAGACCGCCGGACAAACCGCGTTGAGTCGCATGTTGGCGAGTCACCGGGATTTCACCGCGGTGCTCGCCGCCAACGACCTGCTGGCACTCGGTTGCTATGACGAACTACGGGCGCATGGGCTGAGATGTCCCGACGACATTTCGGTGACGGGGTACAACGATATGCCCTTTGTGGACCGTTTCGACCCGCCCCTGACAACGCTGCACATTCCTCGCAAAGTGCTTGGCGTGCAGGCAGCGAAAATCCTGCTTGAGCGAATCCGCCAACCCGATGCGCCGATCAAGCAAGTGCGTCTTGAACCGCGCATCGTGGTCCGGGGGTCCACGGCGCCGCCATGATTTGCGAACACCGAATCGGTGCGGCACGATGGCGACGAGCTTTCATCGGACTCACAACAATGCCAATCCTCTTGATTAGCTGGAAGAGCACCCCTGCACGAGTTCCTGCAATGCCCTGGCTGGCCATGGTGCTGGTGGCTGGATCTGCTGTAGCGTTGGTTTCTGCCCGGTCCGCCGGCGCCCAGGAGTCGGCCATCGATCGTTTGTCGGCCGAGATTGAGGCCCAGGTCATCGCGTGGCGGCGGGATTTTCATCAGCATCCGGAACTCAGCAACCGCGAGTTTCGCACCGCGGAGGTCGTGGCCGAAGCGTTGCGCGCGATGGACCTTGAGGTCGAAACCGGCATCGCCCACACGGGCGTGGTCGGTTACCTGAGGGGCGCCCGCGAACGCCCATTGGTGGCGATCCGCGCCGACATGGACGCGCTGCCGGTGACCGAGGCCACGGACCTGCCCTTTGCATCCACCGTGACGACCGAGTTCCGGGGCCAGGAAGTGGGGGTGATGCACGCCTGCGGTCACGACACGCACATGGCGATGCAGCTTGGGGTAGCGAGCAACCTGGTGGCGCTCAGGGACGAGTTGCCGGGATCGGTGCTGTTCATCTTCCAGCCTGCGGAAGAGGGTGCGCCGGCAGGCGAGGAAGGCGGCGCGGAACTGATGCTGAAGGAAGGGTTGTTCGAGCGCTACCGGCCGGATGTGGTGTTCGGCATGCACGCGTTTTCCAACCTCAACACGGGGCAGATCGGCTATCGGGCCGGGGCGATCATGGCGAGCGCGGATGCATTCGAACTGACGATACGCGGTCGCCAGACTCACGGGGCGCGGCCGTGGGACGGGGTGGATCCGATCGTGGTGGCCGCGCAGATCATCACCGGCGTTCAAACGATCGTCAGCCGGCAGGTCGACGTGACGCGGGCTCCGGCCGTGGTGTCGTTCGGCGCCATCAACGGGGGCATCCGCAGCAACATCATTCCCGACGAGGTTGAGTTGATCGGCACGATACGCAATCTCGACATGGAGACCCGGGACCGCGTACACGAGCAGTTGCGCACAATGGTTACCGGCATTGCGGAGTCGGCGGGTGCGCAGGCGGATCTGGAGATCATCGAGATGTACCCGGTGACGGCCAACGATCCTGCCCTGACGCGGCAAATGTTGCCGACCATCGAGCGGGTGGTCGGCCGCGAGAACATGATCGAAGGGGTTCCCCGTACCGTGGCCGAGGATTTCTCGTTCTTCGCCCTGGAGGTCCCGGGACTTTACCTGACGCTTGGCGTGACGCCGCCGGATGTCGACGCGGCCACGGCGCCGGCCAACCATTCGCCGCTGTTCTACGTGGACGAGGCGGCGCTGATTACGGGCGTGCGTGTCCTGCGCCACCTGACGATGGACTACATGTCAGGATATTGATCGGTTCTGCGCTCGCCGCCGGTCCGGATGCGGAATACGAGTCCCCCTGTCGATGGCGAGCACTTGCCGACAATCGGCGCTTCTATATATTATTCTGCATCCTAATTGGTTATCGGCGAATGTAAATGCATAATAATGCATATATTGTGCGCTATTTTGCACTTATTCGGCCACTCCGGAACTCACTCAAGAACTCTTGAATCGGATGCATCGGTAATGAATAAATCGAACGGCACATATATCTCCCTGTCACTGGCGACGGCGCTGACGATTGCGCTGGCCGCCGGCACGGCCCCAGCCCAGGATTCATCGGCGCCTGACTTGCAGAGGGTCTTGCGTACGCTGGACACCGACGGCGACAGCGAGCTTTCCACGGACGAGATCCAGGCGGCCAGCGAGCGCCTCACGGATCTGGACGCCGACGGCAACGGGGAAATCAGTCTCGAGGAAATGGGCGGCCCGGCGCCGCTGCGCGGAACGATTCGCCGGCAGACGGTGATACGCATTCTGGACCGTGACGGCGATCTTGTGATTTCGGCGCAGGAGCTGGCCGAAGCGGGCCGCAACCTCGCGCGGCTGGACGACAGCGGCGACTGGCGGCTCGATACCAGTGAACTGGGAACGGATCTTGGGGACGCCGTGGCCGACGACGACGCGACGGTCGCGGCCAATCCGAACTTCTTCCGCATGAATGCCTGGGTCGAGAAGATGGAGGGCGCCATCCTGCCCGGCGAGGACGGGCGCGCCTTCAAAGGCTACACGCTGATCCACGACTCCGCTTTCGGCTATCACAACGCCAATCGTATCTACCTGACCGACAACAACGGCGCCGTGGTGCACGAGTGGGAGCCGGGGCCCTGGCAGTACGATGCCGCGGTCGCCTACCTGCTGCCGAACGGCTTGCTGCTGCGCACCGTGTCGAAGCACGACTGGCTGCACATGCGGGCGTATCCCGTCGGTGCGAACGGTACCGTGCAACTGCTGGACTGGGACAGCAACGTGGTGTGGGAGTACGAAATGGACGTGCCCGGCAAGCATGTCCTGCACCATGACGTGGAGTACCTGCCCAACGGCAATATCCTCGCGGTGGCCTACCAGGGTTTCAGTGAGGAAGAAGCCCGGTCCATGGGCTGGGACGGCGAGTATCCCCGCCACCCCAGGCGCATCGTCTGGTTCAACAAGATTGTCGAGCTGCAGCCGAATCTCGAGGACGGCTCGACGGAAATCGTCTGGCAGTGGAACAGCTGGGACCACCTGGTGCAGGACAAGTTTCCCGGCCGGCCCAACTACGGTGACGTCAGCGCCGAGACCGGCAAGCTCGACGTCAATTTCCTGCGGGAGGATTACGTGCTCTTCAACGCGGGGCAGATTCATCACGTCAATACCGTGGAATACCACGAGGAATGGGAGCTGATCGTGCTCAGTTCGGCCATACACGGCGAACTGTGGTTCATCGATCACAGCACCACCATGGAAGAGGCGGCCGGCGACAGCGGCGGGCGCTACGGCGTGGGCGGCGACCTGGTGTACCGGTGGGGCAGTCCGGCGCCCACCAGGACGGGCACGCTCCATGACGCGATCCTCTGGTGGCAGCACGATCCCAACTGGATAGAGGAAGGGCTCCCCGGCGCGGGCAACATGCTGGTCTACAACAACGGCACCAAGCGGGGCCGCGACGGCATGCATCATCCGGACATGGGCCAGGATTTCGAGCAGTCCTGGGCGGAGATTTTCGAAATCGTCATGCCGACCGACGCCGGCGGCCGCTTCGACACAAGCCGGGAAACGGAAATCGTGTGGTCGTGGAACCGGGACGGATCGGAAGGCTATTTCTCCCCCTTCATGAGCGGCGCCATGCGCATGCCCAACGGCAATACGATTTTCGTCAATGCCCACAACAAGCACATCATCGAGGTGACGCCGGAAGGCGAGCGGGTCCTGGACTACCGGGTACCCGGACCCGGGCGTATGTACCGGATCTACAAGTACCCCGTGGACTATCCGGCGTTCGAGGGCCGGTTGTTCTAGCCACATTTCGGGAGCAGAAGGAATGAAGAATTCGCTTTACGGTTTTCTTGCCGCGCTGTTGGCGACGGCAGCCATCGTCTTAACCACGAGCGGCGCCGCATGGGCCCAGGACCCGGCGCCCGGGGACCTGGCAAGAGTCCTGAACACGCTGGACGCGGACGGGAACCAGGAACTGTCGACCGATGAGGTCCAGCAGGCCGCCGAGCGCCTCGCGGGCCTCGACGCCGACGGCAACGGCGCCATCAGCCTTGAGGAAATGGGCGGTCCCGGGCCCATACGCGGAATGATTCGCGGCCAGCTCGCCGTTCGCGTTCTGGATGCCGACGGCGACCTGCGCATTTCCGAAGCGGAATTGGCCGCGGCAAGCCGTTCGCTCGCCCGTCTGGACACCGATGGCGACTGGCGCCTCGATCGGGGCGAACTGGCGCTGGGGGGACCCACCGCGGGCGCGCCTGTCGCCACGGATCCCGAAAATCCGCTGTTCCGCAGGATGAATTCCTGGCTGCCGAGCATGGCAGGGGACATTCTTCCCGGAGCCGACGGGCGTGCCTTCGACGGCTACACGCTGATTCACGATGCCTCCTTCGGCTCGCACAACGCCAATCGAATCTACCTGACGGACAGTGAGGGGCGTACAGTCCACGAGTGGCAACCGGCGCCGTACCAGCCCGAGGGTGCGGTGGCCTACCTGCTGGAAAACGGCCTGCTGCTGCGAACGGTTTCGATGCACGACTGGATGCACACCGAGCACTATCCCGTGGGTGCGACCGGCACGATTCAGCTCCTGGACTGGGACAGCAACATCGTGTGGCAGTACGACATCGATGTGCCCGGCAAGCACGCCGCGCACCACGATGTGGAATACATGCCCAACGGCAATATCCTGGCGATTGCGTATCACGGGTTCAGTCGCGAGGAGGCGCGTTCAATGGGCTGGGATGGCGTGTTTCCTACCGGGGCCGAGACGATTTGGTTCGACAAGGTGCTCGAATTGCAGCCCAATCTGCAGGACGGCTCGACCGAAATCGTCTGGCAGTGGAACAGTTGGGACCACCTGGTGCAGGACAGATTTCCCGGCCGCCCGAACTTCGGCGACGTCAGCGCTGCAACAGGCAAAATCGATGTCAATTTTCTCCGGGACGACTATGTGATGTTCACCTCGGGCCAGCTCCACCACGTCAACGGCGTCGACTACAACGCCGAACTCGATGAAATCGTCCTCAGTTCGGCGGTATTCGGGGAACTCTGGTTCATCGACCACAGCACGACCATGGAGGAGGCGGCCACCGACAGCGGCGGCCGCCACGGACGCGGCGGCGACCTGATCCATCGGTGGGGCAATCCGGCGCCGACGAAAGCCGGCACGCTGGATGACGCCACGCTGTATTGGCAGCATGCGCCCTACTGGATCCCCGAGGGATTCGACGGCGCGGGAAATATCCTGGTCTTCAACAACGGGACCCTTCGGGACCTGGATGGCAATCACGACGGCGAAATGGGCATGGACTTCGAAAATTCCTGGTCGGATGTCCTGGAAGTGGCGTTCCCGCGTACCGTCGACGGACTCCACGACCCGCAACGGCAACCGGAAATCGTCTGGTCCTGGAACAGCGATGCATCGGAGGGCTATTTTTCGCCCTTCATGAGCAGCGCCGAGCGTCTGCCGAACGGCAACACGATCTTCGTCAACGCCCACAACAAGCAGATCATCGAGGTGACGCCGGACGGCGAGCGCGTGCTCGACTACCGGGTGCCCGGCCCCGGGCGCAAGTACCGGGTCTACAAGTTCCCGCCGGACTACCCGGCGTTCGTGGATCGCGAGTTGTGAGCGGTTGCGTGAACCGGGCAGCCAGACCGTGAGGGCGGTCGTGCGGCGCATGGGCCGCCACCGTAACCGCGCACCGTGAACTATCTGTGGATCGGATTGGGCAGTGCGCTGGGCGGCATGGCCCGGTACGGCTGCTCGGGCCTGGCCGCACGCTACATCGGCGCCGCGTTCCCGTGGGGCACGCTGATCGTCAATGTTTCCGGATCCCTGGTCATCGGTTTCCTGGCCTCGCTGGCGGCGGCCGACGGGCGCTTGCTACTCTCTCCGGATGCCCGCGCTTTCCTCATGATCGGACTGTGCGGGGGATTCACGACGTTTTCGGCGTTCAGTATCGAAACGCTCGACCTGGCGCGGGACGGCGATTGGCTATGGGCAGGCGCCAACGTCGTTCTTTCGGTCGTGCTGTGCCTTCTTGCCGTCTGGCTCGGGTACATGGGCG